>CAYYUT010000433.1:0-3620 GCA_964474935.1 uncultured Spirochaetales bacterium | reverse complement strand
CCGGCCAGCTCGGCGTCTACGAGGACATTCCCGAAGAGCTGCGCGAACACGTCGAGGACATCATCTGGAATCGGCGTGAGGACGCGACCGAGCGGCTGGTCGAGCTCGCCGAGCGGGTGCGAGGCTCGGGGAAGAAGCGGGAGATCGACCTCTCCTGGCGCGAGGCCGACGTCGAGGAGCGGCTCAGCCACGCCCTCGTGCACGGCATCGTCGACTGGATCGAAGAGGACACCGAGGAGGCCCGCCAGCGCTACCCCCGTCCCCTCCACGTGATCGAAGGCCCTCTCATGGGTGGCATGCAGATCGTGGGCGACCTGTTCGGAGCAGGAAAGATGTTCCTGCCCCAGGTCGTGAAGAGCGCCCGCGCCATGAAGAAGGCGGTGGCCTACCTGACGCCCTACCTCGAGGCCGAGAAGGCCGAGCTCGGAGACACCCGGCCCGCCGGCAAGATGGTGATCGCCACCGTCAAGGGCGACGTGCACGACATCGGCAAGAACATCGTCTCGGTGGTGCTGCGCTGCAACCGCTACGACGTGGTCGACCTCGGCGTGATGGTGCCGACCGAGCGCATCCTCGAGACGGCGATCGAGGAGAAGGCGGATCTGATCGGACTATCGGGGCTGATCACGCCTTCGCTCGACGAGATGGTGAACGTCGCGAAGGAGATGGAGCGACGCGACCTGCGTCTGCCGCTCCTGATCGGGGGAGCCACGACGAGCAAGCAGCACACGGCCGTCAAGATCGCGCCGCAGTACAGCGCTCCGGTGGTCCACGTCCACGACGCGTCGCGGGCGGTGAACGTCGTGTCGAGCCTGCTCGACGACGAGCGCGGAGTCGAGTTCGACCGCGAGAACCGCGCGGAGCAGGACCGGCTCGTCGCCGTGCACGGCGGAAGCCGCAAGCCCGATCTCCTCTCGCTCGCCGACGCGCGTTCGAAGGGCCCCAAGCTGGCGTTCGGAACGGAAGAGGTCTCGCGCCCGAGCTTCATCGGGGCGCGGGTGCTCGACGAAGTGCCGCTCGAGACGCTCGCCGACTACATCGACTGGACCTTCTTCTTCACCACCTGGGAGCTGTCGGGAAAGTTCCCGCGGATCTTCCAGCACCCCAAGTACGGTGCCGCGGCGCGCGAGCTGTACGATCACGGACGCGAGCTCCTCGAGAAGATCGAGCGCGAGAAGCTGCTGCGGGCACGCGGGGTGTACGGGTTCTGGCCGGCGGCCCGGGAAGGGGACGACATCGTGCTCTTCGCCGGAGAGGACCGCGAGAACGAGATCGCGCGCTTACCGATGCTCCGCCAGCAGCGCAAGCAGCCGAGCCGGACGCCGAACAGATCGCTCGCGGACTACGTGGCCCCGCGCGAGGCGAACGTCGCCGACTACGTGGGCGCCTTCGCGGTGACCGCCGGCCTCGGAGCGGACGAGCTGGCCGCGGGCTACGAGGCCGACCACGACGACTACCATGCCATCATGGTGAAGGCGCTGGCCGACCGTCTGGCCGAGGCCTGCGCCGAATGGCTCCACCGCGAGGCGCGTCGCGAGTGGGGCTACGGCGCCAGCGAGACGCTCACCAACGAGGAGCTGATCGCCGAACGCTATCGGGGCATCCGTCCCGCCTTCGGCTACCCGGCCTGCCCCGACCACCTGCCCAAGTTCCGCCTCTTCGACCTGCTGGGGGCGCGCGAGATCGGCATGGACCTCACCGAGAGCGCGGCCATGACCCCGGCGGCGAGCGTCTCGGGGCTCTTCTTCGGCCATCCCGAGGCGCGCTACTTCACCGTGGGCAAGATCGACCGCGACCAGGTCGAGGACTACGCCGCACGGCTCGGTGTCGAGCAGGCCGAGGCGGAACGCTGGCTCGCTCCGAATCTCGCCTACGATCGCGACTGAGCGGATCGCTGCCCCGGCCGGCGCGACTCGTGGCGAAACCCTCGCATCCCCCGAGGCCCGATCCCCGATCCCCGACGACGTCGACCGGGCGAACGAGCCCGAAGCGCGGTCGCCGCTGCTACCCTGATCGGCCGTGGTGATGGAACTCGCCATCCTCGACGTCCGTCCGGGCCAGGCATCCGCCTTCGAGGCGGCCTTCCGTGAGGCCCAGAGCATCATCGCCGCCAGCCCGGGTCATCGCAGACACGAGCTGCAACGCTGTCTCGAGAACGCGTCGCGCTACGTGTTGCTCGTCTGGTGGGACCGTCTCGAGGACCACACCGAGGGCTTCCGCGGCTCGCCGGCCTACCAGCGCTGGCGCGAGCTCCTGCACCCCTTCTACGACCCGTTTCCCGAGGTCGAGCACTACACGCGGATCGCGGACGCGTCGGGATGAGCCGGGACACGGGGAAGGGCCCGGAGCCCGGCGAGCTCACCCCCTACGAGCTGCACGGCATGCAGCCCGTGCTGGCGGTTCCCGACGTCCACCGCAGCCTCGCGTTCTATCGGGACGTGCTCGGCTTCCACGTCGACCTGGTGGAGGGAGACCCTCCCGTCCATGCGCGGGTCGTCGCCGATCCGAGCTACGCCTCGCCGACGATCCACATCCGCTTCGAGCCGCTCGCGCCCGGACAGGCGGTGAACCCTTCGGTCGCCCTGTGGATGCACGTGGCGCGCGATCTCGACGCCCTCTTCGAGCGCTACCGCTCGCGAGGCGTCGAGGTCCACCGCGCGCCGGTCGACCAACCGTGGGGACTGCGCCAGTTCATCGTGCGCGACGGCGACGGCTATCTGCTGAGCTTCTCGGCCGAGATCCCGGCACCTCGGACCGACGGCGAGACGGGCTGAGGCAGTTGGCGGCGCCGGCGGGCCAGGCGCCCCGCCGCTCCGTCAGCGGCCGCCGAGCTCGCGGAGCCAGTCGCGAGGCCGCAGATAGTCGTCGTAGAGCCGCGCTTCGGGGCTGCCGGGCGCGGGCCGCCAGTCGTAGCGCCAGCGTGCCTCGGGCGGCATCGAAGCCAGGATCGACTCGACGCGTCCCCCCGATTGGAGCCCGAAACGGGTCCCCCGGTCGTAGACCAGATTGAACTCGACGTACCGCCCGCGCCGATAGAGCTGGAAGTCGCGCTCGCGCTCTCCGTACGGGTGGTCCTTCCGGCGGGCGAGGATCGGGCGGTAGGCCTCGAGATAGGCCTCCCCGACGCTGCGCATCAGACCGAAGCCGTGGTCGAAGCCGCCCTCGGCGAAGTCGTCGTAGAACAGGCCCCCGATTCCGCGCGGCTCCTGGCGGTGGGCCAGGAAGAAGTACTCGTCGCACCAGATCTTGAAGCGGTCGTAGAGGTCGGCGCCGAAGGGATCGCAGGCCGCTTTGGCGGTGCGGTGCCAGTGGAGCACGTCCTCCTCGAAGGGATAGAACGGGGTCAGGTCGAAGCCGCCCCCGAACCACCAGGCGGGCTCCGCGCGGTCGGCGCCCGCGATGAAGCAGCGGACGTTGGCGTGGGAGGTCGGCGCGTAGGGGTTCCGGGGATGGACGATCAGCGAGACGGACACGGCCTCGAAGCGGCTCCCGGCCAGCTCCGGACGGCGCTCGGTGGCCGCCGGCGGGAGCTTGGCACCCACCGTGTGGCTGAAGTTCACGGCCGCGCGCTCGACGTGGCGCCCGTCCGAGAGCACCCGGGGTCGCGCGAGGCCACCGCC
>CAYYUT010000432.1:0-3621 GCA_964474935.1 uncultured Spirochaetales bacterium | reverse complement strand
TGGCGATCTGGTCGATCTCGCGCTTGAGACCCGCGATCATCGTGATGTCCTCCCACGCGCGAAGTCTGCCCGCGAGAACTGATAGACCACGTTCGCCTTCGCCACCTCGGCGAAGGGAAGCTCGACTGAGCGGCCGTCCACCTCGAGCTCGGCCAGTCCGTCGCGGTAGCCCTTGAGCAGGCCGCGGTAGCGCTTGCGACCGTCGCGGGGACGCCGCGTCTCGATCTTCACCTCTTCACCGCAGGCCGCCATGAAATCCTTCTCCCGCGCGAGGGTTCGGTCGAGCCCCGGGGACGTCACCTCGAGCAGGTAGCGCTGGTCGATCACGTCCGACGCATCGAGGTTCGCGCCGATCTCGCGCGACACGCTGGCGCACAGATCCACCGGGACGCGGCCGTCGCCGGACGCGGTGTCGACCACCACCCGCAGGCGCCAGGGGCGCGCCCGGGTGAGCTCGGCATCCACGAGCTCGAGCCCGTGGCTCTCGACGATCGGTTCGACTCGACGCTTCAAGTCTTCGGGGATGTCGTGATACATCCCCTCCTCCTTGCCGTTTCCCAACCGCGTCTCCAAACAAAAAAAGCGGACGAGGCGTCCACTTTCCCCCGACCGACACCCCGACCCCGGTCCGCAGGATCCGGGTGCGCGAAACCGGTCGTCGCGGGCACTGGCCCCGCGTCGGCCGACCGCCGCACACCGGGCACCCCGGAGCGGCTTCGACTGGCGCGGACGACCCTTCGGCTCGGCGGCATCGCGGCAGCTCGTCGCGCGATCCCAGCACGGGGTCGACACAGCAGCCCGAGCATCGTGCTGAGACCGCAAACTATCCGAAAGGAGTGAGATTTTCAACGACTGCCGCGGGTTCGCCCCGGGGCGCTCAGGGTCGTTCCGGGAGCTCGAGCGTCCCGACGAGATCGCGGATCCGTCCGATCCCGTGCCGCTCGGCGTACTCCCGCAGGCCCTCCACGATGTCGCCCGCGACCTGCGGATTCAGGTAGTTGGCCGTCCCGACCTGCACCGCGCAGGCCCCCACCAGGAGGAACTTGAGGGCGTCCTCGGCCGAGCCGATGCCCCCGATCCCACACACCGGAATCCCGACGGCCCGTGCGGCCTGCCAGACCATGCGGAGCGCCACGGGTCGGATCGCGGGGCCCGAGAGCCCGCCGAGCACGTTGCGGAGCACCGGACGTCGGGTCTCCACGTCGACGTCGAGCGCCTGGAGGGTGTTGATCAGGCAGAGCCCGTCGGCCCCCTCTCCCTCGCAGACCCGCGCCATCTCGGCGATGTCGGTGACGTTGGGCGAGAGCTTCACGAGCAGGGGCCGATCGGTCGCCCTCCGCGCCGTGCGCACCAGCGAGGCGAGGGCCGCGGGCGCCTGGCCGAACTCGATCCCCCCGCTCTTCACGTGCGGGCACGAGGCGTTGATCTCGAAGCCGGCCACCCTGGGAACCCCCGACAGCCGCTTGCAGACCTCGGCGTACTGGTCCACCTCGGTCCCGAACACGCTCGCGACGACCGGGACGCCTTCGGGCAGCGCCGGCAGCTTCTCGCGCACGAAGACGTCCACCCCGACGTTCTCGAGGCCGATCGCGTTGAGCATCCCGGCCGGCGTCTCGTGGATGCGCGGCGGGAGGTTCCCGCTGCGCGGCTCGAGGGTGAGGCTCTTGGCCACGATTCCGCCGATCCGGCGCAGGTCGAGGAAGGGCTCGAACTCGGTCCCGTAGCCGAAGGTGCCGGAGGCCGTGAGGACGGGGTTGCGAAGCTCGATCCCGCCGAAATCGACGCCGAGGTCCACGCTCACGCGAGCCGGCCCCAATCGACCGCTCGCGCCTCGACCACCGGACCGTCGCGGCAGACCAGCGCGAAGCCGCCCCCGGCCCGCGGCACGGCGCAGCCGAGACACACGCCGAAGCCGCAGGCCATCGTGTTCTCGAGCGACACCCAGCAAGGGGCCTCGTGACGCGCGGCCAGCTCGGCGGCCCGCTCCATCATCGGGGTCGGGCCGCAGGCCGAGACGCTCACCGCGACGCCCGCGCCCGCCGCCTCGGCCAGCTCGCGGGCGAGCAGCTCGGTGACCCGTCCGCGCTCGCCGCGGCTCCCGTCGTCGGTGGCGATCCGGAGGCTCACGGGAAGCGCCTCGAAGTCGGCCTCGCCCATCAGGTCTCCCGCCGTGCGCGCCCCGAGCAGGACGCGCACGTCACAGCGCGCGGCGTCGCGGGCGGCGAGCTCGAGAAGGGACGCGATCCCGGTGCCCCCGCCCACCAGCAGGCAGCGCGTGCCGGGCTCGGGGATCGGGAAGGACTCGCCGAGCGGGCCGACGAGCCGGACCGGGTCGCCTTCGCGGCACGCGGCGAGGAGCGCCGTCCCCCTTCCGACGACCTTGTACAGGAACTCGACCGCGACGCCGTCTCCCGAGGCATGCGCGCGGGTCCGGTAGACCGCCATCGGGCGTGGGAGCAGGGGATCGAAGCGCTCGGCGCGTCCCGCGCCGCCCGGCGTCAGCATCGCGAACTGTCCAGCCGCGGCACCGGGCCAGTCGGACACCGCCAGGGTCAGGCGATGGCTGGACGCACCCTCCCGGGTGTTCGACAGCACCTCGGCGACGGCCCGCAACGGAACGGGCTGATTCACGCGGCCGTCTCCTCCGGCGCAGACAGCGAACGGCGCAGCAGCACCGCATCCTCACCATCGGCGTAGTACCCACGGCGTCGTCCCACGACGGCGAAGCCCTCGCGGGCGTAGAGGGCCTGCGCGGCCCGATTCCCGGCCCGGACCTCGAGCTCCACGGCGGCCAGACCGCGCCCGCGGGCGTGGACCAGGGCACGCTGCAACAGACGCCGGGCGTGGCCCCGTCGCCGTACGGCCGTGGCCACCCCGAACGATTGGATCTCGAAGCCCGCTCCGGCGAGCGCACCGAGCAGATAGCCCTGGAGCGCGCGGCCGCCGGGTGCGCCTTCCGCCTCGATCACCCACCCGGCCGTCCCCGGCGCCGCCAGGGCTGCCTCGAACGAGGCTTCGGACCACGCCTCGGCGAGACAGCGCCGGGCGAGCGCAGCGATCCCGGCCGCGTCGGCCACCCTCGCCTCACGCATCGCTCCGCTCCGTCCCGATGTCGATGCGGTGCTGCCGGATCTTGCGCGAGAGCGTCTCCCGGGCGAGCCCGATGGCGTCGGCGGTTCGCGAGATGTTCCAGCCGTGTCGGCGCAGCCGACCGATCAGGTACTCCCGCTCGAAGGCCCGCCGGGCCTGGTCGAGGGTCTCGTCGATCCGCGCGCTCGCGGCGTCGGACTGGAGGAGCGTCTCGGGGAGGTCCTCGGTTCCGATCTCGCGACCGGGCGTCATCAGGACCAACCGCTCCACCAGGTTGCGCAGCTCGCGCACGTTCCCCGGCCACGCGAACGACTCGAGCCGCGCCATCGCGCGCGGTCCGACCCGCTTCGGGGGCGTCCCCGACTCGGCGCAGAACTCCTGAAGGAAGGCTTCGACGAGCTGCGGGATGTCCTCGCGCCGATCGCGGAGCGGGGGGACGTGGAACGGGATCACGTTCAGACGATAGTAGAGGTCCTCCCGGAAGCGGCCGGGCGCGATCTCCTTCTCGAGGGTCTTGTTCGAGGCGGCGCT
>CAYYUT010000431.1:0-3627 GCA_964474935.1 uncultured Spirochaetales bacterium | reverse complement strand
GCAGCCAGACGCCTTCCGGCGCGGTGGGCGGTTGGATCGGGAGCACGACGTGAGCGGGTGGGGTCGCGACCACCACCTCGAGCACGGCGACGTCGCCGAGCCGGAGCGCCGGTGGCTCGAGCACCACCGATCCCGAGATCGGCCCCGGGGCGCGACTCGCGATCGGCTCGTCCGCGGCGTCGGGCGCGCGGCCGAGCGCGGCGACGACGAGCAGCCAGACGGGAGCCACGGCGCTCGGAGAACGCCTCATGTCGCGACCCGGATGCGGGACGCCCGTGCTGCGAAGCAGCGCGCGAGCGGTTGCAGGGGGTCGCGCCGGGTGTCGAGCCACACGAGCTCGGCGCCCGCTCCCTGGATGCGCCGCTCGAGATCACGGGCGCGGATGGCTGCGGCCCGGGCGTAGCGCGCGCGAACGCGAGGGCGCCCGCTTGCGAGCCAGAGGGGGCCGGCCGCATCGGTCGGCTCGAGCCGGAGGCGCCCCACCCGCGGCAGGCGGCGCTCGCGCGGATCGATCGGCGCCGCGCACACCAGATCGTGTCGCCGGGCCACCTCGACGAGAGCGGGCCCGAGGCGGCTGCCGGGCGCGCCGACGAGCGGCTCGTCGCGCAGATCGGAGATCAGGATCAGGAAGCCGCGCTCGGGTCGACGTGCCACGCGGGCGAGCGCCTGTCCGAGGTCGGCAGGGCCCGAGGCGGCGTCGGCTGCCGCCAGCGCCCGGCGAACGATCTGCGAGGCCTGTCCCTCGCCCCGAGCCGGAGCGAGCTCCGTCCGGACCCCGTCGGCGTAGGCGATCAGACCGACCCGGTCGCGCGCGTGGGTCGCGGCGGCCGCGACCAGGCTCGCCGCACGAGCCGCATGTCGGGCCTTGCTGTGTCCCGCGGTACCGAAGGCCATGGATGCCGACACGTCGAGCAGGATCCAGACCAGCTGGTCGCGCTCCTCGCGGAATCGGCGCACGTGCGGCAGGCCCGTGCGCGCCGTGGCGCCCCAGTCGATGCGCCGCACGTCGTCGCCCACGACATAGGGTCGCAGCTCGTCGAACTCGACGCCTTCGCCCCGCACCCCGCTCGAATAGCCGCCCGCGAACAGGCTGGCGGCCTGCCTCCGGCTCCGCAGCGAGAGGATCCGCGCGGCCCGCGCGAGGTCCGCGACGTCCTGTCGGGCCGGGTCGCGAGTCGTCTGCGGGGCGGCGCGCCGGGCCCGCGCATCGCTTCCCGCTTCGTGGTGTCGGCCGGGAAGCCAGCGGGTCGGTCGCAGCGACGGCATCGCGACGCTACGGCGTGTCGACGCGCGCGAGCAACGCGGCGATCACGTCGTCGGGCCGGATCCCGTCGGCCTCGGCCTCGTAGGTCATCAGCAGACGGTGCCGGAGGACGTCGCGCGCGACCCGCTTCACGTCGTGGGGCGTCGCGAAGTCGCGACCGTCCAGGAAGGCGCGCGCGCGGGCGGCCCGCACCAGGAAGATCGAGGCGCGCGGCGACGCGCCGAGCGCGAGGCATTCGTCGAGGGGAAGCGAGGCGCCGTCGGCGCCCTGGCAGCGAGTGCCCGACGCGTCTCCCGAATCGGGCTCGCGGGTCGCGCGCACGAGCCGCACCGCGTAGTCGCCCACGCTCTCGGCGACGTGGATCGCACGCAGCCGATCTCGCAGCGCACGCACCTCGTCGGGGGTGGCCACGGGCGCGATCCGCCGTGGGTCTCCGAGATCGCGCGCCACGATCTCGCGCTCGTCGTCGGCGGCGGGATAATCGACGATCAGCTTCAGCATGAACCGATCGACCTCGGCTTCGGGAAGGGGATAGGTGCCCTCGAGCTCGATCGGGTTCTGGGTGGCCATCACGAAGAATGGATCGGGGAGCGGCAGGCTCTCGGCGCCGATCGTCACCTGGCGCTCCTCCATCGCCTCGAGCAGGGCCGACTGGACCTTCGCGGGAGCGCGGTTGATTTCGTCGGCGAGCAGGACCGAGGTGAAGACCGGACCGCGCTGCACCTCGAAGCGGCCCTCGTCGGGTCGATAGATCGGCGTACCCACGAGATCGCCCGGGAGCAGGTCGGGCGTGAACTGGACCCGTCGGAATCCGAGTCCGAGCGCCTCGGCGAGCGTCCGCACGGCGGTCGTCTTGGCGAGGCCCGGGACGCCCTCCACCAGCACGTGTCCCCCGGCGAGCAGTCCGGTCAAGAGACCCTCCACCAGCGCCTGCTGGCCCACGAGGACGCGCGCCACCGCATCCATCAAGCGTTTCACGGTGTCGTCGGACGTCACGACCTGCCTTCCGCCGCGCGGGCGGGATCCGGGGAGCGCCCGGCGCCGGGGGACCTCCGGCCGGTTTCCGGCGACGCCGGAGTCGCGATGCGGCCGCTCCCGCGCCCCACTCTCATGGACGCCCGCGCCCCCGTCCCGGTTTCGGCCCTCCCGCGCCGCCCCGCGTGGGGCCGTCGAGTGCAGATCGAGCCAGGATGGCGCTGGTCCGGATCCCCGCCACCTCGCGCAATCGGACGACCTTCCCGCCCCAGCGCTCGACGTCGTCGGCGCCCACGATCTCGTGGCGGGCGTACTCGGCACCCTTGGCGAGCACGTCGGGACGGAGCGCCCGGATGATCGGGAGCGGCGAGTCGCCCCGGAAGCCCGTCACCCAGTCGACGCACTCGAGCGCGGCCAGCAGCTCGCGCCGTTGGCGGCCGGGCACCACCGGGCGCCCCGCGCCCTTCAGACGGCGCACGCTGGCATCGTCGTTGACGGCCACGACGAGTCGGTCGCCGCGCGAGCGGGCCTCGCCGCGCGAACGTACGTGTCCCACGTGGAGCAGGTCGAAGCAGCCGTTCGTGAGGACGATCCGTTCGCCGCGCCGGCGCGCCGCGCGTACCGCGCGCTCGAGCGCGGGTCGCGAGAGCAGCTTCGCCCCCGGCGGGCGTGGCCGCGTGGGCCGGCTCAAGAGTCCTCCTCGTCGGTCGTTTCCGACGCACCGGGGCCGATCGACTCGTCGACCGGCTCGGCCCAGAGCCCCCGGACCATTTCGAAGGCGCCCCGGAAGAAGCGCGGCAGACCTTCGAGGGCGATGCTGGCCGGGCCCGTGGCGACCGTCTTGGCCGGGATGAGGCGACCGTTCGGCGATTTCCACGGCCCGTCGAGAGCGACGTAGGCGCCGAAGAAATTCTCGTCGGGCCCGAGGATCCAGGAGTTGATGAACGGGACGGTCTGGATCACGCGGTCGAGCGCGCGCAGGAAGAAGACGCCGATGACACCGTCCACGTGGTGCTCGGGATCGAGCAGCGACACCTCTCCCGCCGCGGCCAGACGGAGATCGGGGCCCTCGATGCGGAGTTCGTCCACACCGAGCGTGCCCGACTCGAAGCGGAGCAGGGCGTCGATCTCGGCGAACCGGAAGCGTCCGTTCGAGCCGAACGGATTCAGGGTGTCGCTCACCTTCGCCACGGCGAGGAGCGCGGGCAGGCGGCGCACGATGCTCCCCTCGGTGGCCGAGACCTCGAGCGAGCCCTCGAGGGTCTCGAAGAGCGGTTCACCGAGCCGCAGGCTGCCGCGCAGATCGGCTGTCATCTCGACGAGCCCCAGGGCCTCGTTCTCGGCGAGCCCGACCACGCACCAGAGCGCGCTCGCCTGGCCCCCCCACA
>CAYYUT010000430.1:0-3631 GCA_964474935.1 uncultured Spirochaetales bacterium | reverse complement strand
ATTCCGTGAGTACGCAACGGGCCCTCGACGACCGGAGCCTCCCGGCGTTCCTGGCGGGGCACGGATGGATCGACGCCAGCGACATCTCGGCCGTCGAGCCGGCCGGGGATGGCAACATCAACTGGGTGCGGCGTGTCCGCACACGCGACGGACGCACCTGGATCGTGAAGCAGGCGCGACCGGCTCTCGAACGCTTCCCCGAGTACCGGGTCTCGACCGAGCGCATCGTGTTCGAGCACCGCTACTACGACCTGGTGAAGCGACTTCCCGTCGCACGGGTCTGTCCCACCATCCTGCTCTTCGACGAAGGCCAACGTGTCCTGCTGATGGAGGACCTGAGCGCCGCCGAGCGGCTCGACGCCGCCCTCGCGCGTGGATTCGACGTGCGGACACTGGCCCGGGAACTCGGCCGATTCCTCGGAAGCGTCCACGCCGAGCTCGCCGACTCCGACGGGACCCGGCTCGCCCCGCGCTTCGCGAACGACGCCATGCGCCGGCTCCACGGCGACCACATCTTCCGGCTGCCCCTCGAGCCGAACGACTTCCCCCTGGCCCCGCCGGTGCGCGCCAAGGCAGGTCGACTGGCGGCCGACGCCGAGCTGACCCGGATCTGCGCCGAGAGCTTCGAGCGCTATCTCGAGCCTCGCGGGGTGCTGGTGCACGGCGACGTCCAGGCCGGGAACATCCTGCTCGCGGACGATGGTCCGAAGCTGCTCGACGCGGAGATCTGCCACGTGGGCGACGGGGCCTTCGACCTCGGGGTCCTGATCGCCCATCTCGTCACGCCCGCCCTGGCCCGCTCGGCCGTCGATACCGGTGGCTCGGCCCGCCGCGCGCTGGCCCTGGCCCACGAGGCCGTCGGCGAGGCCTGGAGCGCCTATCGCGACGCCGTGCGCGCGCTCGGCGAATCGGGCTACGCCCCGATCGCGCGCTACGCGGGGATCGAGATGCTGCGCCGCACCATCGTAGCGGCCCGCATCGAGTCCGTGGAAGCCCCGGAGTCGGCCCTCGTGGTGCTCGACCGTGCCCGCCGGTGGATCCTCGACCCGCCGGGCGAGCCCGAGACGACGACGACGCTCTGAGCCCCGGTCACGTCGGTGTCGCCCTCCGGGCGCCGGCCACGCCCGATCCGTCGCGGCCGCTCACGAGGCCTCCTTCTCGGTGTCCTCGGAGGGGGCCGTCTCGTCGCTCGGCGTCGCCGCCACCGCCTCGATCGGGGAACCGGCCGACTCTCCGGCTCCGAGCTCGCTCGGGTGGGGCGTCTCGTCCCAGTGCAGGCGCGTGTAGTCGAAGCGCCCCTCGGCCAGCGTGTTGAACTTCACCACCTCGAAGTAGGGCGAGAGATCGAAATCGCGCGGGGTGAGCAGGGTCGGGTGACGGGCCCGGAACACGGCCATCGGCTCGAGCTTCTGACGCCACAGGACGCGACGAACGACGCCTCCGCGAGGCTGCGAGGGCGTGTCCGGGTACGTGACGATCGGGGCCACCGGATAGCGCACCTTCGCGAACAGATGGCCGAGCAGACTGGAGCAGATCACCTGGGTCTGGACGCTGCTTCCGAAGTGCATCGCGCGCCGCTGGTAGCGGGTCGAGAAGAGCGCCACCGACACGAAGTAGCGGGCGAGGTCGTAGATGTTGCGGAGGTCGTACTCCCATCCGATCGCGTCGATGGCGTCGTCGAGGATCGAGCGGAGGTGGTGCTGGCGCAGCCGCACCGGACGACACAGCCGGAGGTTGAAATCGACGTACTTCCCGATCGGCTCGGCGACGACCCCATCCATCAGGGCTTCGATCACCAGGTGCTCGGCCTCCGAGCCGAAGGCCGCGAGGGCCTGCTCGCGCAGGGCTCCGCCCCGGCGGACCAGCTCGTCGCCGATGTACAGGGCCGAGTGCGACCAGGTACTCTGGGTGAGGACCTTGATCACCTGGGAGATGCGCTGGTCGCCTTCCACCAGGAGGACGTCGCCCTTGCGGGCGTGCCGTTTCAGGGCGGCCAGATCGTTGCGGCCACGGCGCTCGTAGTGGGCGACGGGCCGGGTCAGGAAGTCGACGATGCGATCCTTGAGCCAGTCCTTCGCCCGGATTCCGAGATGCGGCTCCACGCCTCAACCTCCCGTGGCCGAACCGCGCCGCGCGCTCGGACGGCGTGGCGCATGAGCGATCATCGTCGAGTGGCCCTGCATGCGCTCCTCTGGCTGGTGCTCGGGGGCTGGATCGGTGCGATGCTGCTCTTCGCGGCGGTGGTGGCACGCGCAGCCTTCGACGTGCTCCCGACGACCCAGCTTGCGGGAGACCTGGTCGGTGCCGTGCTCGGCCCGCTCGAGACGATCGGCATGGCGGCCGGGCTGCTGCTCGCCGTCCTCGCCGTGGTGCTCGGCCGGAGCCGCGCCACCGCCAGCCTCGCGACGTTGCTCGCGACCCTGTGCGCCGTCTCCCATTTCGGCGTGTCCGCCAGCCTGGCTGAGCTTCGCGCGGCGCCGGCGGGGTCGCGCGGGGCGGCGTTCGGTTGGTTGCACGCCGCCTCGGTGGGGCTTCTCGGCATCACCCTGCTCGGCGCTCTCGTCCTGGCCTGGCTCCACGCCGACGCCGACGTGTCGGCGCGGAAAAGCGGCCGAAATCCATAGCCCGGCGCCCAACCCTGTTGTATCCTTCGCGCTTCCCGAAAATTTATTAGTGATTTCGGGAGGTTAAGTAGGTGTCTCGCGAGCGCCGGGCGCAGGCGCGAGACGCCCCTCGCGACGCCCTCAACGACGTCCCAGACGATGCGTGTCGCGCGCAATCGGCGCGCCGATGCCCACGACACGAAGGAAGATCCGCAGAGCATGGACATTCGGATCAAGGCCAATCTCGAGTTCGCGGTCTCCGAGAGCTCCCTCGAGGACGCACTCGCCGAGTACGACGAAATCACCGTGGAAGGCTTGCTGCGCGAGATCCTCGACAAGGCCGTCGCCTGCGACGACATCCGGGTCAAGGTGAGCGAAGGCCCCAACACCCTCGAAGAGTACGACCAGACCAAGAACGCCTAGGGCATCGAAGCCTCGCAGGCAGCATCAGGCCGAGGGCGCTCCGAAGAGTTCGAGCTGGCCACTCCCGGAAGGAGCGGCACGCCCTCTTCGTTGCTCGGCTGCTCCCCGATCGGCGCGGGTGACGCTCGGAGGCGGCGGCGCCGTCGACGCCGCGGCATGGATCGGCGCCGCCAGCGGCGACGTGGCCTCCCGCACTCCGAACCGTCCATCTCGACCCGTCTGGGCCCGCCGCGGGCGGTAGATCCCCTGGGCCCGCGCATACTCGAGAATCCGGAGATAGAGCGTCTTGAAGCGCGGCCCGTGGTTGAAGTGGCGGAGGTGGGCCAGCTCGTGGCACAGCGTGTTGACCAGGCTCGAATACTTGAGCGGGCGGCCCGTCGTCACGTGGTGGAGCCGGATCCGGATGGCGCCGTCCGAGAAACAGACCCCGTAGCGCCGTTTCACGTTCGGACGTTCCGCGTCGAGCGAGGCAATCGGCAGCCCGAAGTGCGAGGCCAGAAGCGCGGCGTCCCGGCGCAGCCGGTAGAGAACGGCGCGCCGTTCGGGCTACGAGGGCTCGCGCAAACCACGCCGACTCCCGGGCGCGCCCGGGATCGGCGCCGCTT
>CAYYUT010000429.1:0-3649 GCA_964474935.1 uncultured Spirochaetales bacterium | reverse complement strand
CGAAGATCTCCTTCTGCATGAAGCGGTCGTAGCCGCCCTTCTCGGCCGAGACCGGATCCCACTGGATGATGCGGGGCTCGCGCTCGCGGAGATGGCCGGCCTCGTCGGTGATCTGGGCACCGTCCGCGGAGAGGACGGCGAACTCGCCATCTTCGAGGAAGAACATCTGGCGCGTGTAGGGCAGGATCGCCGGGATGTCGCTGGCGAGGAAGGCCTGCTTCTCGCCGATGCCCACGATGATCGGACTGCCCCCGTTCTTCGCCGCGACGATATGGGAGGGATCCTGCTCCGAGATCACGCCGAGCGCGTAGGAGCCCACCAGCCGGGCGCAGGCCGCGCGCGTCGCCGAGAGCAGGTCGGACCCTTCGGCCAGCGCCCCGTCGATGAGGTGCGCGATCAGCTCGGTGTCGGTCTCGGACTGGATCGCCCGGCCCGACGCCTCGAGCTCTTCGCGGAGCTCGCGGTAGTTCTCGATGATCCCGTTGTGGACGACCACGACCGAGCCCGCGCGGTGCGGGTGGGCGTTCTCCTCGCTGGGCTTGCCATGGGTGGCCCAGCGCGTGTGGCCGAGCCCGAGCTCACCCGCGATCGGCGCGTCGCGCAGGATGGCGTCGAGGTTCGCGAGCTTGCCGAGCGCGCGGCGCACGTGCAGCCGCTCGCCGTCGAAGATCGCGGCGCCCGCCGAGTCGTAGCCGCGGAACTCGAGCCTCCGGAGGCCGTCGAGGAGCACGTCCATGGCGCGGCGGCCGCGCCCGATGAAGCCCACGATTCCGCAAAGGATCATCGTTCCTCCGATCCGCCAGGATTCCGGGTCGGCTGGCGACGCTGCCTCCAGCCTTCCACGTTGCGCTGCCGCGAGCGCGCGACGCCGAGCGCATCGGCGGGCACGTCGTCGGTGATGGTCGATCCGGCGGCCACGAAGGCGTTCTCCTCGAGCAGCACCGGTGCGATCAGGTTGACGTTGCAGCCGACGAAGGCGCCGGCCTCGATCACCGTGCGGTGCTTGCGGAGTCCGTCGTAGTTGACGACGACCGCGCCGCACCCGAAGTGGGCGCCGGCTCCCACCGAGGCGTCGCCCACGTAGGTGAGATGGTCGGCCTTCACGCCTTCCGCGAGCTCGCTGTTCTTGATCTCGACGAAGTTCCCCACCCGGACCCCGCGCCCGAGACGGCTGCCCGGCCGCAGGTGGGCCGAAGGCCCGATCATCACGTCGTCGGCGAGCTCGCTCGATTCGATCACGGTGTGGGGCTTCACGTGGACGCGCTCGCCCAGGCGACTCGTTCCCGTGATGACGCAGCCCGGCTCGATCACGCTGTCGCGACCGATCTCGACGTCCCGGTCGACGTAGGTGTGGGCCGGATCGACGATGGTGACCCCGTCGGCCATCAGCGCGGCCAGCTTGCGGCGTCGGAGCGCGGCCGCGGCCTGGGCGAGCTCGGCGCGTGTGTTGACGCCGAGCGCCTCCTCGGGGTCGTCCATCGGGAGGGCTTCGACGCGGCGTCCCTTCGCGACCGCATGCGCCACGACGTCGGTCAGATAGATCTCGCCCTGGGCGTTGGTGTCGTCCACCTGGGAGAGCGCCTCGAAGAGGAGCTCGGCACCCACCAGGTAGACCCCGGTGTTGCCCTCCCGGATCTCGAGCTCCTCGGGCGTGGCGTCGGTGGTCTCGACGATCCGCTCCACCGCGCCGTCGGGCCCGCGCACGACCCGTCCGGGGAGGGGCACCAGGGCCGAGAGGAGCACGAGATCCGCCTTGCGTTCGACGAAGACGTCGACCATCCGATCGAGCGTCGCCCGCTCGAGCAGCGGCGTGTCGCCGTAGAGGATCAGGACCGGACCGCCCCAGTCGGCGAGCGCTTCGCGGGCCTGGAGCACGGCGTGTCCCGTCCCGCGGCGCTCGGCCTGGAGCACGAACTCGGCCTCGCCGCCGAAGCGCTCGCGGACGGCGTCGGCGCCGTGGCCGGTGACGACGATCGGGGCGCGGCCGGCGAGGCCGGTAGCGGCATCGAGGATGTGTCCGAGCATCGGGCGCCCGCAGATCTCGTGCAGCACCTTCGGAGTCGCCGAGCGCATCCGGGTGCCCTCTCCGGCCGCCAGGATCACCACCCGCAGGTCGTCGCGCCGTCGCGCGGACGCGTTGGTCGACGATTCGCCCATGAGCCTCCCCGATGCCATCCCGCGGCCGTGCCGAGGGTACTCTGTCGGCCCCGGCCCCGCTTCGCGCCGCCTCGGTCCCGCCGCTTCGGCGCGTCGCGTCATCGGAGGCGCGCGTCTGCGGGGTCGCCGGGTTGCCGGGTCGCCGGGTTGCCGGGTTGCCGGGTCGCCGGGTTGCCGGGTCGCCGGGTTGGTCGCTCCGGGTGGCCGCTTGCCCCGGCGCACCCGGCTGTCTAGATTTGTGTCATCGGTCCAGCGCGCCCTCGCGCTGAGGAAGAAGATCATCCGAATCCACGGGAACACCCAGGGCCTCAAGGCCAGCCAGATCCGCCATCTGGAGCGGCTCTACCGCCGACGGGTCCCTTCCGAACGTCTCCTCACCCACGATCTGGCCCGGCTCCTCAGCGAGGCGTCGCGCGACATCCGGCGCCAGGTCGGTGTGCTCGCCGACCGGCGCGGCGAGATCAGCCACGTGATGGTGGGCGACGCCAACGGGATCGAGCTCCCCGACTGGGGTCGGCTCCGCGCGGGACGCGGGCGACTGCGCGGTCTGCGCTGCGTCCACACCACCCTCGGCGGCGAAGCGCTCTCGCGCGAGGACGTCACCGACCTCGCCCTGCTCCGGCTCGACGCGATGGCCACCGTCGAGGTGGGCGAGGACGGACTCCCGGGCCTGGTGCACGTCGCGTTCCTCAAGCCCTCGGGCGAGGGCGCCGCGGCCATCGACCGGCTCGAGCCGGTCCCGGCGGCCCAGCTCGAACTCGACTTCCGGGCCTGGATCGCGGCCCTCGAGGAGGAGCTCGCACGGTCGAGCCGGGCGCTCGACGTGGGCGAGGGCGACCGCGCCATCCTCGTGAGCGTTCGTACCCGGCACGGGGCTCCCGACGGGCTCGTCAGCGATCCCGAGGCCGAGATGTCCGAGCTCCGAGAGCTGGCGCGTTCGGCGGGCGTGGCCGTGGTCGATCTGATCGTGCAGCAGCGCAGCCGGCCCGATCCCAAGACCCTGCTCGGTGCCGGGCGTCTCCAGGATCTGATGATCCGCGCCTTCCAGACCGACGCCGATCTCGTGATCTTCGATCAGAACCTCACTCCGACCCAGGCGCGGAACCTGGGCGAGCGGCTCGAGCTGCGCGTCATCGACCGCACCCAGCTCATCCTCGACATCTTCGCCCAGCGCGCGACCTCGCGGGACGGCAAGCTCCAGGTGGAGCTGGCGCAGCTGAAGTACCGGCTGCCGCGCCTGGCGCAGCGCGACCGCTCGCGCTCCCGGCTCGCGGGCGGAATCGGTGGACGTGGGCCGGGTGAGACGAAGCTCGAGGAGGACCGCCGTCGGGTGCGCGACCGGGTGGCGAGGCTCGAGCGCGAGCTCAAGAAGCTGCGCAAGGAGCGCGAGGGGCGGCGCCGGCGGCGGGCCCGCGTGGGGCTGCCGACCGTCTCGATCGTCGGCTACACGAACGCCGGCAAGAGCACCCTCCTGCAGGCCCTGACGCACCGC
>CAYYUT010000428.1:0-3654 GCA_964474935.1 uncultured Spirochaetales bacterium | reverse complement strand
GGGATGTGGTGGGCGGCCGTGCCGCGCCAGCACTGGGCGCAACCGGAGGGCCAGCGTCCCGACCAGCAGCCGGGCTGGCATCCGCGCTTCGGCGATCGCGCCCAGGAGCTCGTCTTCATCGGCCAGAACATGCAAGAGGCGGCGATCCGCGCTCGCCTCGACGCGTGCCTGATCGACGCGCAGCTCGCCGCGGCCGACAGCAAGGCGTGGGCGGACCTTCCGAACCCGTTCCCGGAGTTCCGCCCGGCCGACCAGTGACGCGCCCCGTTCGGGTTGGCCAGCGGCTCGATCGCCGTCGCGAGTTAAACTGCCCCACCCTATTGGAAACGGGCCGCTATCGCGCGCGATCGCGACGGGTCATCGGTGATCGAGCAGGATCCGCTCGAGACTCAGGACGGATCCCCGGCATCCACCGGCGCCGTGCGCGAGACCCGAGCGACCGACGTCCGTCGCGGTCTTGCCGTGACCGTCGAGACCTCCGATTCTCTCCCCTGATCGACACCCGAGAGGAGGATCGGCCATGGGCGAGAGAGAGGAGCTTCGCGATCGGATCCAGGCCAAGCGGAAGCAGATCGAATCGCGCATCAGCGAGCTCAAGGCGGACACGCGCAGCAGGGCCCGGGAGGAGTCGAAAGAGCTCGAGGCGAAGCTCGACGAGCTTACCGAGACCCTCAAAGAGGGATGGGACGACCTGACGGACGCGGTGGCGAGCCGGCTCAATCGTTGGCTGAAGGGCGACGAGAGCTGAGCGACACCGGCCTGCGCGAACTCTTCCCCCGACCTCGAGGTAGACACTCGTACGACGACGCGGTGGCGACCCTGCGGGCGGAGCGACCGCGGCGGCGCCCGCGGGCCGGACGGCGACTGGGCGAACGAACGGCACAGGTATCGGTGGGCCGACAGCATGGCCTACTCCTGAATGATTCCAGGAGCTTCGCACCCGCCTCGGGTGCAGCCGACGTCACCAGATGTCGCTCGAACGACGGAGCCTGCCAGAACGCGGTTCCCGAGAGACTCGGAAGTCCCTGGATATGATAGGAATGGGCGTTGGGAGGTGGTGCGCGCTTGATGGAATCCGGTAGGCGGAAGCGGCTCGCGCGCCGGGACGTGCTGCGAATGTTGGCCGTCGGCGGGCTGGCCGGCGGAGCCTGCGGACTCGGGCTCTTCCGGGGCTCCCCCCTGGTCGAGCGCTCGCGTCCGCTCATGGGCACCCACGTCCGTCTGAGCGTCGTGGGCAACGACCCCGACGAGGCCGCCGCGGCCGCCGATGCGACCCTCGCGCACATGGCCGATCTCGAGGCGCGGCTGAGCCGCTACCGCCCCGGCAGCGACGTGTGGCGACTGAACGAAACGGGCGAGGTGCACGACGCATCGGACGCGTTGCTCGACGTCCTGCGACTGGCGGACCGGACCTCGCGGCTCGGCGATGGAGCGTTCGACGTCTCGATCCAGCCGGTGCTCGATCTCTACCGCAGCCAGCTCGCCCGAACGGGCGGCCTTCCGGTGGACGCGTCCGTCGAAGAGGCGGTGGCCCGCGTCGACTGGCGTGCGGTGCGAGTCACCGGCCGCCGTGTCGCGCTGCAGCGCCCAGGAATGCAGGTCACCCTGGACGGGATCGGCAAGGGCTACGTCGTGGACCGGGGGGTGGACGTGCTACGCCGACGCGGCTTCGACGACGTCTACGTGGAAGCCGGGGGAGACCTCGTGGCGGGCGGCCGGCGCCTGTCGGGCGATCCCTGGCGGATCGGCATCCGGCGTCCCCGGGCCGGCGCCACGCTCCAGGCCCGGTTCGAGGCCTGCGATCTCGCGGTGGCGACCTCCGGCGACTACATGCAGCCCTTCACCGGCGACTACCGACAGCACCACATCCTCGACCCGCGCACCGGCCGCTCGGCGCCGGAGCTCGCGAGCGCAACGGTGGTCGCGCCGAACGCCGCGACGGCCGACGCCCTGGCCACACTCGCCATGGTCCTCGGGCCGCGCCGCGGACGCGCCCTCCTCGAAGACCTCCCTGGCTGCGAGGGCTATCTCGTCGCGAAGGACCTCGAGGTGACGCGCACCTCGGGATTCGTGCTGAGTTGAGCGTGGACGTCCTCACCGCGGTCGCCTGCCTCGGAGGTCTGACCCTCGCGCTGGCCTCGCTCCTGGTCGTGGCCAACCGCAAGCTGCACGTGGAGGAGGACGTCCGCATCGACATCGTCGAGGACATGCTTCCCCACACCAACTGCGGCGCATGCGGCTTCCCGGGCTGCCGTCCCTTCGCCGCGGCCCTGGTGCAGGGCGACGCCTCGCCGGCCCGGTGCACGGTGAGCAACGACGCGGGACGCGCCCAAATCGCCGCGTACCTCGGCGTCGACGTCGGTGCGCAACAGAAGGTGGTGGCGCGTCTGGCCTGTGCCGGCGGCGCGAACGTGGCGCGTTTCCGGGCCCACTACGACGGGGTGGCGTCCTGCGGGGCCGCCGCCCAGGTCGCCGGAGGCGGCAAGAGCTGTTTCTGGGGGTGCCTCGGTCTCGCGGACTGCGCCACCGCCTGCGAGTTCGACGCCATCCACATGAACGCCCACGACCTGCCCGTGGTCGACGAGGAGAAGTGCACGGCGTGCGGCGACTGCGTGGAGGTCTGCCCGAAGGACCTCTTCTCGCTGCACCCGGTCGAGCACCGCCTCTGGGTCGCCTGCAAGTCGCTCGAAGCCGGCGACGAGCTGCTCGAGGGCTGCGAGGTGGCGTGCACGGCCTGTGGGCGCTGCGCGATGGACGCGCCCGGTTCGGTGCGCATGGAGGGGAACCTGCCGGCGGTCGACTACGGGCGTCCCCAGGAGCGCGCAGCCATCGAACGCTGCCCGACGGGGGCGATCGTCTGGCTCGATCCGGTCGCCGGCTCGAGCAAGGGCGCCGCAGCCAGCAAGATCATTCGCAAGGGGGCGCTCGGAAGCGCTCCGACCTGACCCAGGCACACCGACCCGAGGAGCACCGATGTTCGGCAAGAAGAAGCAGGACCAGCCCCACGCTCGCTTCCCCGGAACGCGAGCCGCCATGGACGGCAATACCGCCGTCATCATGTGCGAGCGCGAATCGAGCGACGCCGCGGGCGCCTACCCGATCACGCCGTCCACCCAGATGGGCGAGTACTGGGCGGAGGCGGCGGCGGCCGGACATCTCAACATCTCCGGAAGACCCCTGATCTTCGTCGAGCCCGAGGGCGAACACGCCGCGGCCGCCCTGACCGCCGGCATGGCCATGACCGGCCTGCGCGCGGCCAACTTCTCGTCGGGACAGGGCATCGCCTACATGCACGAGTCGCTCTACGCGGCCGTGGGCAAGCGGCTCACGTATGTGCTGAACATCGGTGCGCGCGCGATGACGAAGGCCTCGCTCAACGTGCACGCGGGGCACGACGACTACCACTGCATCGACGACACGGGCTTCTTCCAGGTCTTCGCGAAGAACGCCCAGGCGGTGGCCGACATCAACATCATCTCCCACCGCATCGCCGAGCTCTCGCTGAACCCCGGGGCCGTCGCCCAGGACGGCTTCCTGACCACCCACCTGATCGAGTCGTTGAAGGTTCCCGAGCGCGAGCTCATCGAGGAGTACCTCGGCCATCCCGACGCCGTCATCGAGCCGCCCACCCCGGCGCAGAAGATCCTCTTCGTC
>CAYYUT010000427.1:0-3668 GCA_964474935.1 uncultured Spirochaetales bacterium | reverse complement strand
CCTCCCGGGCGCTGGCTCCCGCCGACGAGGAGGCCTACGTGGGTGCACTCGAGCGCGAGCTCGGGGCCCGGGCACCGGCCTTCGAGGGGCGGGCGATCGCCTCGGTCTACTTCGGGGGCGGAACGCCGTCGCTCCTGCATCCCGGCTCGATCCGGCGGCTGCTCGCGGCGGTCGAGGCGGCCTTCCCGCTCCGCCTCCCCGGCGCCCCGCCCGAGGTGACGCTCGAGCTCAATCCGAGCACCGTCGAGCGCGAGCGGCTGCCCGGGTTCCGCGACGCCGGGGTCGACCGGCTCTCGGTGGGCATCCAGTCGTTCGACGACCGCGTCCTGCAGCGGCTGGGCCGGGCCCACCGGGCCGCGACGGCACGCGACACGCTCCGAGCGGTCGGGCGTGCCGGTTTCGACCACTGCTCGATCGATCTCATCTTCGGGGCGCCCGACCAGAGCCTGGAAGGGCTCGAGCGGGATCTGGACGAGACGCTCGGCTTCGCGCCCGACCACGTGTCGCTCTACGGGCTGACGATCGAGCCGGGCACCCCCTACGCGGCGGCCGTGGCGCGGGGCCGGCTCGCCCCGGCCGACGAGGAGCTCTCGGCCGCCATGTACGAGCGGGTCCACGAGCGTCTTCCGCGTCACGGGCTCGCCGCCTACGAGCTCTCGAGCTTCGCACGGGCGGGCTGCGAGTCACGGCACAACCGGCGCTACTGGCGCCGCGAGCCGGTCCTCGGGGTGGGCATGGGCGCCTGGTCGATCGAGCCGCCGAGCCCGCGGGCTCCCCACGGCGCCCGACGGGGCAACCGCCGCTCGCTCGCCGGCTATCTCGAGGCCATCGCCCGGGGAGGCGACGCCCGGGACGGCCCCACCGAGGTGCTGGCTCCCGACGTGGCGCGGGGCGAGGCCGTGTTCCTGGCCCTCCGGACCCGCGAGGGCCTCGCACCCGGACCCTTCGCAGGCGAGTTCGGGGCGGAACCGCGCGCGTTCTTCGGCGCCACGATCGACCGACTGGTCGCCGGGGGCCTGCTGATCGAGGACGCCGCAGGCGTTCTCACTCTCTCCCCGAGGGGCCGGCTGCTCTCGGACAGTGTCTTCGAGCCGTTCGTCGCGCCGGCCGGGGTTTGACGGCGGCGGACGCCGATGGTATTCCAGATTGCGGTTTTCATTGAGGTTTTCATTGGGTGACGGAGACTGCACGACTCGCCCGGAGAGGGCCGGGCCGAAGCACGCACAGCGTCCCGACGAGGGCGTGGCGGCAGCGCCCGTCTCCGCCGAGGCCTCGCATGCCCGCGAGGCCGTCGCCGGCCTGAGTGCGCGCCAGAGCATGGTGCTCCGAGCGGTGGTCGGGGCCTACATCGGCGAGGCCGGACCGATCGGCTCGCCTACGCTCACCCGACTGCTGCCGGTCTCGATCTCGCCGGCCAGCATCCGCACCACCCTGGCCGAGCTGGCGGAGCTCGGACTGCTCCGCAAGGTGCATCGCTCGGCGGGGAGCGAGCCCACCGAGCTCGGTCTCCGCGTGTTCGTCGATGCCTACCTGGATCCGATCCGGCTCGAGGACGTGGAGCGTCGAGAGCTGGCAGGGAGCTTCGCCGATGCCCCTGGCGACGGCCTGATGGACCTGGTCTCCCAGCTCCTCTCGGAGCGCACCCATCTGCTCGGCTTCGCGGTCCCGCCCCGCCTCGATCTGGTGATCCTGCAGCACCTGTCGCTCGTGCGGCTCTCGAGCGAGCGCGTCCTCGCCGTGTTGATCTCGCGTTCCGGGGTGCCCCACCGGCGCATCGTCCACGACCCCCGCGCCAGCTTCGGCGACCAGGCCGAGCTCGACCGCGTCGCCCAGGCCCTGAATGCCTGGATCGCCGGCCGTTCGATCCGCGAAGCCCGCGAGCTGCTGGTGGCCGAGGCACGCGCCCTGCGGCACCGCGCCGATCGGCTTCACGCCCGCGCCGTCGAGATCGGCTCGCTCGCCATCTCGGCCGACGCCGAGCCCGCGGCGGGTGCGCCGCGCCTGGATCTCGTGGTGGGGCCCCGCGCGGGCCTCCTCGACGAGCGGGTAGACGTCGCGCTCGTCCGGGCGCTGCTCGCGGTGGTCGAGAGCAAGCAGCGCCTCGTGCGGGTCCTCGACTCCCTGCTCGAGGGCCCGGGGGTTCAGGTGGCCTTCGGCCGCGAGACCGAAGACCCCCACCTCGAGCACTGCGCTTTGGTCGTGGCTCCCTACGGCCAGGGGCGGGAGCCGATGGGGGTGGTCGGCGTGCTCGGCCCGTCGCGCATGAACTATGCTCGTGTGATCCCGATCGTCGAGTTCCTGTCCGAGCTCGTGAGCGAGAATCTGGTGGCGTGACCACGGAATCCAACGGAAAGAAGCGAACCGGGGCGACCGATCCCCAGAACGGTTCCCACGACGACCCGGCGGGAGGAAGCGAGGGCTGGGAATCGCTCGCGCGCGACGACGCGGGGTCCAAGCTCGACATGGATCCCGAGCTCGCGGCCGCCCTCGCCGAGGCGGCCGAGTCGATGGAGGCGCGCACCGAGCCCTCCGATCCCTCCGCCGACGCGACGTCCCAACCTGCCGGGGGCGAGAGCAGCGCCGCCGAGGTCTCGCAGCTCAAGGACCAGCTGCTGCGCCTCCAGGCCGACTTCGAGAACTTCCGCCGGCGCAGTCTCAAGGAACGGGAAGAGGCCTTCCAGTACGGCCACGAGAATCTCGTCAAGGAGCTGCTTCCGACGGTCGATAACCTCGAGCGTGCCATCGAGTCGGCGAGGGGGAGTGGCAGCGGCGACTTGCAGGGTTTGTTGCAGGGCGTCGAGCTGGTGCTCCGCGAGCTGCGGGGAGTCTTCGAGAAGCATGGTGTGGCCGAGGTGGAGGCCGACGGCAAGCCGTTCGATCCGTCGGTCCACGAGGCCATGGCCCAGCTCCCCGATGGTTCCGTCGCTCCCGGCACGGTGGTCCAGGTCTACGAGAAGGGATATCGGCTGCGCGATCGTCTGCTGCGACCGTCGCGAGTGGTCGTCTCCCGGGCTCCGGCACCCGGTGAAGGAGCCGAGAGCGGAGATCCGGCGAAGCCCTAGGCGCGTGCGCCCGGCGGCTGCGTCGACAGTCGCATCGGGCAGGGCATGGGCAGACTGATCGGCATCGACCTCGGAACCACCAACTCGTGCGTCGCCGTCATGGAAGGTGGCAACGCCGAGGTGGTCGCCAACGCCGAGGGTTCCCGCACTACCCCGTCGATGGTGGCCTTCACCGAGTCGGGCGAGAAGCTCGTCGGTCAGATGGCCAAGCGTCAGGCGGTCACGAACCCCGAGCGCACCGTCTTCGCCGTGAAGCGGCTGATCGGCCGCAAGGCCGACAGCACCGAGGTCGCGCTGTTCGCCGACATGGCGCCCTTCGGCGTCGAGCCGGCCGAGAACGGCGACGCCTGGGTGCGCATCGGCGACCGCCAGTGCTCGCCGTCCGAAGTGAGCGCGATGATCCTGGCCAAGATGAAGCAGACGGCCCAGGACTTCCTCGGGGAGCCCGTGACCGAGGCCGTGATCACGGTGCCGGCCTATTTCAACGATGCCCAGCGTCAGGCCACCAAGGATGCCGGTCGGGTCGCGGGTCTCGAGGTGAAGCGCATCATCAACGAGCCCACGGCCGCCGCGCTCGCCTGCGGGCTCGCAGGAGACGAGAACCAG
>CAYYUT010000426.1:0-3670 GCA_964474935.1 uncultured Spirochaetales bacterium | reverse complement strand
GCTCGTCGAGATCGATCTCGGGGATCCCGTCGGGACTCCCGACCGGAAGCAGGTCGAGGGTGTCGAAGCTGTCGATCATGCGCACCATCGCCAGCTGGTCGGCGCGGGTCTGCATCCAGTGGTCGGGGAGCTGCTGGGCGACGGCGAGTCCGAAGAAGACGTTCAGCGCCTGTGTCGTGATCCGGTCCTCGCTCGAGCCACCCGGAGCGACCTCGCGGTTCAGGACGTCGGTGAATCCGATCACCGCATAGCCCGCTTCGGCCAGGAACTCGCGCGCCGTGTTCGGCACCTCGCCCTCGGCGCTACCCGGATTGCCGTGCTGATACATCACCAGGGGAACGGGGCCCGTGCGGGCCGCCTCGGGCAACGCGAGGACGAACCCGACCTCGTCCACCCCGTTGCGAACGGGCTCCCCAGTCTCGGGATCGCGGAGCAGATTCGCTCCCTGCCGCCACTTCGGCGGGAACCAGGTGCCCTCGACGATGGCCGCCACGGCCGGATGGCTGTCGCCGCGGATCTGGTCGACCTGGAAGCTCGGCGGGGGGCCGGCGAGCAGGCTCCGCTTGATCGCGAGCACGTCGTTCGGAATGTCGTCCAGCGAGCGCACGGTCGCCTGCAGCACGAGCGCGATGTCCTCGCGCGGGATCGGGGGGTCGGCGACCGTCTCGAGCGCATCGAGCGTATCGGCCAGAAGGGCGCGGGCGCGCGTGGTGCCGGCGCTCTCGTCCGGCTCGGGAGGCGCGAGCACGTCGGCGAAGAAGGGCGAGGGGGCGAAGGGAGTGCCGAGCGAGGAACGCACCCGGGTCGTCACCACCAGGGCTTAGCGTCCCATCGGCTCGAGCGGGATCGACGGGAACACGATGAGCGTGCGGCCCGGCTGGGCCGGCGCGGCGCTCGGAAGGGTCAGGTCGTCGCGGGCCTGGACGATGAACGGAATGCGTTCGCCGAAGCGCGGGCTCGCCGGGTCGACATCGACCATCAGGAGCGATGCCAGAGGTTCGAGCGACTCGGCCGCCGTCGCGGGCAGCGAGGCGGCGTCGGCCGGCCGATCGAGCCCCACCACCCACGGCCCGATCGGACTGAAGCCGTCGAGCTGGTTGGCGTCGTTCAGGAGTGCCCGGAAGAGATTGCGGACGTCCATCGGGCGGTCGGGAAGCGCCATCGCATGGCGGAAGCCCGTGGCACGGCTCGCGTCCTCGACGAGGAGCATGTCGTCCGGATAGGGAGCCGTCCGAGCCGGATCCTCGGGATCGTAGAGAACCTCGGCCGCGGGCTCGCCGAGCGCCGTCTCGAAGGCGAAGCCGTCGATCACCGCCCCCACGTACCAGCGGAGCGCGCAGCGGGTGCCCGCCGGAAGCCTGGGCTCGGGATTGACCACGAGGCCCCGCACGCCCACCCGGTGGGAGGTGAAGGGAACGGTTCCGGCGCCGTCGCAGCCGATCGAGAGCGACGCCTCGAGCGCGGCGTCGACATCGATGTCGAACTCGAGCTCGAGCCAGGCGGAAGGAAGGACCCCGGTCGCATTCGGCGCAGGCGAGCTCGCGACCAGATGGGAGGCCTTGTCGGTGAGGCAATCCACTCCGGGGAGCCAGAGCGAGAGCACGATCAGGGAGGCGCGCAGCGCCCGGACCGACGACATCGAGGATCCTCCCGGAGCGCGCCCAGACTAGCACAGGGGCCGCATGACCCGTGTTATCGTGGCGCGCACCTCCTGCGAAGGACGTTCGTCGACATGCCCCAAGAACGGTCGATCGCCGCGAACCTGGCCCACAACGTGGCCTGGACCTCGCTCCTGCTCGTCGTCACGGGACCCATCGGGGCCTGGGCCGGGGTGTTCGCTCCGATGATGGGGTTCTCGGTGTTCGCCGTGGGGCTCCTGCTTTCGCTACCGGCCCTGGTGATCGGACTCGTCGCGCGCCTGCGAGCCCAGGATGCAGGCAACCGTCAGAAGGCGCTCACCGGCGCAGCGATCGGTGGGGCCCTGCTCGTGATCGGCCTGGTCTCGGCCCTGCCGGGCACCTCGGTGCCCCGGATCAACGACATCACGACCGATCTCGAAGACCCGCCCGCCTTCGATGCGGTCGCGCAGCTCGGACCGAACCAGGGACGCGATCTCGACTATCCGCCGGAGTTCGCCGCCATCCAACGCGACGGGTATCCCGACCTCGCACCGCTCGAGCTCGCGCTTCCGCCCGAGCAGAGCTTCGCCCGCGCACTCGCCGTCGCCGAACGCTTCGGTTGGACCATCGTCGCCAGCGAGCCCGACCGACCCATCGAGGCCTTCGACCGTTCGCGCCTGTTCCGCTTCACCGACGACATCGTGGTTCGCGTCCGCGAGACCGGAGCCGGCTCGCGCATCGACATGCGCTCGCGCTCCCGTGACGGTCGGGGCGACCTCGGAGTGAACGCGGCGCGGATCGAGGCCTTCTTCGAGGCGATCGCCGAACGCTAGAGCCCCGCGGCTCGGCGTCCGTTCGCATGCCCCATGCGCAGGACTTCGAGCGCATCGAGGGGATGGCGTACTGCCGAGACGTGCGCGGGGGCCAACAGCGTCTGGGCCCGGGCCATCCGAGCGGCGGGGGTCTTCCCCGGGCTCACCCGGCTTCGGGCGCCGCGAGCGCGGTCTCGCGGGCCCAGGCGTAGTCGGGCTTCCCGCTCGGAGAGCGCTCGATCCGTTCCACGAACACGAAACGCTTCGGAAGCTTGTAGGGGGCGAGGTGTCGGGCGGCCTGCTCGTGGAGGCCGTTCTCGTCGGGGCGACACCCCGCGCGCAGCGACACCACCGCCGTCACCTGCTGTCCCCAGCGTGGATGCGGCGTCCCGACCACCACGGCGTCGTAGACGTCCGGGTGGTGCTTCAGTGCGTGCTCGACCTCTTCGGCGAAGACCTTCTCGCCACCGGTGTTGATGGTCACCGAGTCGCGACCGAGGAGCGCGAGCCGGCCCCGATCGTCCCAGCGGGCGCGGTCGCCGGGCACCGAATAGCGCACACCGTCCACCACCGGGAAGGTCCGGGCCGTCTTGTCGTGATCGCGGTAGTAGCCGAGCGGCACGTGACCGCAGCGCGCCAGCCAGCCGATCTCCTTCGAGTCCTGCGGGACGACACGTGACAGGTCCTCGGAGAGGATGCAGCTGTCGGGACTCATCTCGAAGTCGCCACTCGTCACGGGCTGGCCCGCAGTGCTCACCTGCGATGCCTGCGAGCCGCTCTCCGACGAGCCCAGCGCATCGAGGAGGGTGACACCCGGAAGCCGCTCGAGAATCTGGTGCTTGAGCGCCGCCGACAGGATCGCGCCCCCGGACGTGATGCGGCGCAACGAGTCGAGCCGATACTCGCGCCGCGCGAGCTCGTCGAGCAGCGGTCGCCCGAAGGCGTCGCCCACGATGGTGAGGGCCATCACCTGCTCGCGCTCGACGGTCGACCAGATATCGGACGGATCGAGACGCGTCGGGTCCGACTGGATCACGATCGTACCGCCGACGTTCCAGATGGCGAAGACCACCCACTGGGCTGCTCCGTGCATGAAGGGGGGCGTCGGGAGTGCCCGGATCGCCGCCCGCTCCGAGACGCCCCCGAGCAGCTCGTCGAGATCGGCGGGCGGGCGTCGGGGCGCCATCGCGGCGTAGAAGATGTCCTCCTGGCGCCAGAGCACTCCCTTCGGCATGCCCG
>CAYYUT010000425.1:0-3678 GCA_964474935.1 uncultured Spirochaetales bacterium | reverse complement strand
ACAACCGCGTCTACGACACCATCGAGCTCGAGCAGAACCTCGACGACACCGAGCGGATCCTCCAGGAGGCCCTCGCCGATCTCGAGCCCGGGAGCGTGTTGTCGAGCGCGTCGATCTGTCGGCGCCTGGGGGAACACCTCGGCCGGGAGGGCGCCGGTCGCGCGATCCTCTCGTCGGCCTGCCGCCACGACGTGCCGGTCTACGTCCCCGCCTTCACCGATTCGGAGCTCGGTCTCGACGTGGCGATCTTCAACCGGCTGCGGGCCCGGGCCGGCCAGCCCGCGTATCGCTTCGATCCCTTCCTCGATCTCGAGGACTACGCCGACCGCGTCCGGCGCCAGGAGCGGCTCGGCATCTTCACGATCGGCGGGGGCGTTCCCCGCAACTGGGCCCAGCAGGTCGGCCCCTACCTGGAGATCTCGCGCCTCCGTCTGGGGATCGACGAGCCGCGGCGCCGCTTCCGCTACGCAGTGCGGATCTGTCCCGAGCCGGTGCACTGGGGTGGACTCTCGGGATGCAGCTACTCGGAAGGGGTATCCTGGGGCAAGTTCGTACCGCCTGAAGAGGGCGGGCGTTTCGCCGAGGTGTTCTCCGACGCCACCATCGCCTGGCCGCTCGTGGTCCGCGCCGTGATGGAGCGCGTCGGCAGCGGGTGAGCCGGCGCTCGATCTGCCCGCTCACCGGCCTACACTGGGGCCATGCGCATCGCATTCCACTTCGACCCTCCCCTGGCCGAGATTCCCTCCGCCCTCGAGGCCGAGGGCGTCGACGCCTTCCAGACCACCCTTCGCGACCCCAAGCGGTTCGGCAAGCAGGGAGTGCCCGAGCCCGAAGACCGTGAGCGGTTCCGCGAGCAGGCCGACCCCGCGGGCCTGTGGGGCATCGCGCACGCCACCCTCCTGACCAACCTGGCCTCGGCGGAAGGCCGGATCCGGAACGCATCGAAGTCGGCGCTCGTGGGCGACCTGAAGCTGGCGGCCGAGATCGGGCTCGAAGGCGTCTGCTTCCACCTGGGCTACGAGAAGGGCTACGCGAGCCGACGCGAAGCGCTCGAACAGGCCATCCGCAAGCTCGGTCAGGCGGTCGAGGCCGCGCCCGAGGGCGCCCGGCCGATTCTCGAGAACACGTGCGAGGGGGGCGAGCTCGCCGACAGCGTCGACGAGGTGCGGGACGTGATCGAGGCCATCGGCGCCCCGCCGGAGCGCCTCGGCATCCTGATCGACACCTGCCACCTCTTCGCCGCCGGCTTCGAGCTCGCCGACGAGGGCGCGGGCGAGCGCCTGGCGGACGCCCTCGGCAGCGCGGGTCTGCTCGAGCGTCTCGCTGGCTTCCATCTGAACGATTCGAAGGGGCCACGCGGCGGCCGCCTCGACCGCCACGCCCCACCCGGCGAGGGCGAGATCGGCGACGGACTTCTCTCGGTCGCCGCCCACGAGGCCTTCCGAGACCGGCCGGCGATCCTCGAGATCTCGCTCGAGGCGTCGCGACGCGCGAAGAAATATCTCGAGCAGGCGGGCTAGCCGAGCTCGAAGGGGCCCCGATAGCCAGCGTCGTCCCATTCGAGGCGATAGCCGGCCGCGTTGGTCGCAAAGGTCGGCGGACTCGAGAAATCCGAGCGAACGTGGCCCTGCACCGCGGCCATCACCGCGCCGTGGCTCACCACGATCACCTGCTGGGAGAGGTGGCGCCGCGCGATGTCGTCGAGGGCGGGCCCGACCCGGCGCGCTACCTCTTCGAGCGTCTCGCCGCCCGGGGGTCGCATCTGCCACCGGCCGGCGCCGCCGAGGTCGCCCACCCGTGCGAGCTCGGAGTAGGGAAGGCCCTGGAGATCGCCGAAGAACTGCTCGCGAAAAGCGTCGACGATGGCCGGCTCGAGTCCGAAGTGGGCGCCCACGATGCGCGCCGTCTCGACCGCTCGCGAAAAGGGACTCGCGTAGAGCGCGACCGGCTCCACCCGGCCCTTCAAGCGTTCGCCCGCCGTATGGGCCTCGCCGCGCCCCTGTTCGGTGAGCGGCTCGTCCGGGCCTCGCGTGAAGCGCATCTCGGCATTGGCGACGCTCTGACCGTGACGGAGGAGGATCAACTCGGCCATCGGAAGCCTCCCTTCTCTTCCATCTCTCCCGTCTCGCCCCGTCGGGAGCGTGGTACCCTGCGGCCGTCATGACCCAGGCCCTGATGCACGCCGCGATCGCGCGTGGCCCCCGCGAGCTCTCGATCGAATCGGTTCCCGTGCCGGAACCCGGTCCCGGGGAAGCCCGCGTCCGCATCGAGGCCTGTGGGATCTGTGGGAGCGATCTGCATCTCTACGAGCATGGCATCCTCGTCCCCGGCCGCACGCCCGGCCACGAGATGATGGGGACGGTCGAGGCGCTCGGCGATGGTGTCGCGCAACCGAGGTCCGGCGACCGCGTCGCGATCGAACCGTTCCGCGTCTGCGGAGAGTGTGCGGCCTGCCGCTCGGGCCGCCAGTCCATCTGTCGGCAGGCGGTCCTGATCGGGGTGGGGGCGGATGGCGGGTTCGCCGAGCGGGTGGTGATCCCGGCCCGCGCGCTGTTCCCGGTGCCCGCCGGCCTCGACGCGCCGGTGGCGGCGCTGGTCGAGCCCCTGGCCGTGTGTGTGCATGGCCTGCGCCGCGCCGGGTTCGAGCCGGGGCAACGGGTTCTGGTCCTCGGCGCCGGGGCGGTGGGCCTGCTCGCGGTGCGCGCGGCGAGGGCGCTCGGCGCCAGCGAGGTGCTCGCCACGGCCCGCCATCCGCACCAGGCGCACCGGGCGGCCGCGATCGGCGCCGACCGCGTGCTCGGAGAAGCGGAGGCGACCCCCGAAGCCCTCACGGCCCTGGGCAGCGAGGTCGAGATCGACGTCGTGCTCGAGACCGTCGGCGGCCGGGCCGACACCCTGGCCGGCGCCGCGGCGGCCGTGCGCCCGGGTGGCTGTGTGTCCGTGCTGGGTGTCTTCATGGGTCCGGTGACCCTCGACACGCTTCCCTACCTGCTGAAAGAGGTCACCCTGGCCTGGTCCTACTGCTACGACCACGGCGAAGAGCATGCCGACTTCCGGGAAGCCGTCGAGATCGTCGCCCGCGAGCCGGGCCTGGTCGCACCGCTCGTGACCCACACGCTTCCCCTGAGCGAGGTCGGTCGTGCCTACGAGATCGCTTCCAACAAACGCGAGGGCGCCATCAAGGTGAGCGTGGTGCCCGACTGAACCGCGTCGGCCCCGCCGCCCGCGAGGCGGCGGCCCGCGACGCCCCGAAATCCCGATGGAGGTCCCGTGCAGTTCGAGCTTTCCGAGAAGGTGCGACAGATCCAGGAGCAACTCGACCGGTTCATGACCGAAGAGGTCTACCCGGCCGAGTCGGTGGCCGAGCAGCAGGTCCACGAGTCGGGAGATCCCCACCACTTCCCCAAGGTCGTGAAGGAGCTGCAGGCGAAGGCGCGCGACGTGGGCCTCTGGAACCTGTTCCTGCCCGACGAGGAGTACGGCGCGGGTCTCACCAATCTCGAGTACACGCCGCTCTGCGAGGTCATGGGACGGAGCTTCATCGCGCCCCGCGTCTTCAACTGCGCCGCCCCGGACACCGGCAACATGGAGATCCTCGCCGAGTACGGCAGCGAGGCCCAGAAGAAGCAGAGGCTCGAGCCGATGCACGCGGGCGAGAAGCGCTCATGCATCTCGATG
>CAYYUT010000424.1:0-3692 GCA_964474935.1 uncultured Spirochaetales bacterium | reverse complement strand
GTTCCCGCGCAACGACTCTTCGTAGACCTTGCGGGCCTCGGCCCCGAGCTCCGAGCCGTCGCCGCGCGATCCGTGCAGGGCGTGGTGCAGTCGCTTCGGCAGCTTGAAGAAATCGGGGTCGCCCTCGATCACGATCCAGCGCGTATCGATCCCGGCTGCGCGCGCGTAGGTCAGCAGCGACTGGAGCATCTCGGCGACGCCACCACCGACGGCCGTGCTGTTGACGTTCCAGACCACCCGGCGCGCCAGGCGTTCCCGCAGCGCGGCCGCTGATTCGATGGCGCCGGCCAGCTCCGTGCCGTCGAGAAGATCCGCGAACCGCTCGAGCGGCTGGACGCCGACTCGTACCTCCTGAAGCTTGGTCATGCGCGTGCCCCCACACCCCGCGACACATCACGACGCGAGGCTTCTTCATACGGCACCCACGAGAGCTGGCCCGTCCAGCTGCCGAGGTCCGTCATCGGGGCACGAGCTCGGCCCCCACGTCCACCCTATCACTCACCTCCGGGGTGGCGCGATGTCCGTCGCGAAGGCGACAGTGGGGCCCGCTTTCCTGATCGCCTCAGACGCTCGGCACCTCCTCCAGGGCCAGGCGCTCGAGGTGCTCGGGCTTGTACACCACGATGCGTCGGCGTTGCCGGCCGATCAGCCCGTCCGCCTCGAGACTTCCCAGGCTCACGTTCACGCTCTGGCGGCTCGATCCGATCCAGGTCGCCAGCTCGGTCTGCGTGAGAGGCAGCTCGATCGTGAGCAGTCCGCCCTCGCGACGACCGAAGTCGCGTGCCAGATCGAGCACGAGCTTCGCCACCCGTGTCCGGACGTCGTGGAAGACGAGCGTCTCGATGCGGTCGTGCGCACAGCGCAGACGCCGAGCCAGCTGGCGTCCGAACGCGCCCGTCAGGCTCGCATTGGCGTCGAGCAGACTCACGAACGCGGCGCGCGGCATGCGGATCGCCTGCGACTCGGTGATGGCCCGCGCGAACACCTGACCCGGCGTTTCGCACCAGGGATCGCTCCGGTCCACCAGCTCGCCCGGGCGCGCGTAGCCCAGCGTCAGCTCCGCTCCCGAGTTCGAGAGCCGATAGAGCCGGGCCAGTCCCTTCTCGAGCCAGTAGACATTGTCCGAATCCTGCTCGGGCGAGACGATCAGCTCGTCGGCCCGATAGCCCCGACTCGTCGCGGCGCGTTCCCACCGGCCTCCGTCGAGTGTCGCGAGCTGCGACACCCAGAGACTCGGTTCGATCCTCTCTGCGAACATGGCTTCTCCTCCTGGTGCACGTCGGCTCCGGAGGGAGCCGGCGTGGGGATCCAACGGCTTGCGGTCGGCGATCCGCTCGACAGCAGCGGCTTCGCCTGGGGAGCGTGAACTCGTGGACCCGACGGCCTCGCGCGGCGAGACGTCCCGCACGCGGCGGCTTCGTGGCCGTCGATGCAGGTCGACCGGGATGTCACGGTGTGCACCTCCTCTTCCTTGGAGAAGCACATGTCGTGCCAGCGCTAACGTCGCCTGTGCGGCACCTGAGCCGACTTGTTGAGACGATTTGTCGCGAAGCACGACGGGAGGTCTCACGGCGCGAGGGGTTCGCGCCTGGGTTTGTCGCGCCGCTGGCGGCACAGTGCGGCGAGCTCGCACCGCGGGCCCGGAATCAGGAGCGGGCGACGATCCGCGCGATCGACTCGACCCGGGATGGCCACGAGGGTTCGCTCGTGTCGACTCGATGGTGCGAGCGGGCCGGCCACTCGTCGGGGACCTCGAAGCTCTGCGCGAATCGGTCGTAGAGCTCGGGCCCGGCATCGGAGGGGTCGCGGTCGGCAGCGGCCCGGGCGCGCAGACGCTCGAGCACCGTCTCGCGATCGCACCACACCTCGACGAGCTCGACCGGAAGGCCTGCACGCGCGGCCAGCGCTCGCGCGTCGGCGCGACGGGCAGACGCCGAGAAGCTGGCATCGAGGATCACCACCCGGCCGGCGGCGAGGGGCGCCGCGGCCCGCTCGAGCAGGGCCTGGTACACGCCCCGGCGGGCCTCGGGGGTGTAGAGGCCGGCGCCGAATCCCCCGGTGGGTCGCTCTCGGACCTCCATCCCGGCGCGCTGCTTGCGCACCCGATCCGAGCTCACGACCACGCCGTCGAGCGCATCGGCCAGGGCTGCGGCCACCTGGCTCTTCCCGGTTCCGATCAGGCCGCAGCAGAGGACCAGGCGTCCCCGACCGGGCTGCGCGAGGAGCGCCCGAGCCAGGCCGACGTGCCGGCGTGCGCTCGACGCGGAGGCCTGGCGCTGCTCCGGCCCGATCTCGGGGTCGGTCGCCGCGAGTGCCGCCACCTTGGCCCGCACGGCCGCTCGATAGCTCGCGTAGAAATCGACCACCGAATAGAGACCGAAGTCGTCGCGCCCGGCGGCGTAGACCCTCAGGAAGCGTGCCGCCAGGCCCTCGGCGCCGCGATAGCGGAGGTCCATCGCTAGGAAGGCGACGTCGGCCGCCGCGTCGATGCGGCGCAGGTCCTCGCGGAACTCGATGCAGTCGATGGCGATCGGCTCGGCGTCCTCGTCCACGAACCAGACGTGCTGGAGATGCAGGTCGCCGTGGCCGTCGACCGCCCATCCCTCGCGCCGGCGGGTCTCGAGCGCGTCCCGATGCCCGCTCAGGAAGTCCTCGGCGCGCTCGCAGCAGTCTGCGACCTCGTCGGCGTCCACGATCTCGGGTCGTGCGGCCAGCAGCTCGAGGCTCTCGCGGACCGGCGCCGCGATCCGTTCGTGCCAGGCCTCCGGAGTGAACGGAGCCGGTACCCCGAGCCCCTCGTCGGCGTGGAATCGGGCGATGCGATCCGCGATCCGGTCGACATCGCCGGCTCGCAGGCGCCCGCGCTCGAGGAGCGACAGGGCATCGCGGTGGGCGGGCAGCCGCCGCATCACCACGCAGTGTTCGGGAGGTTCGACCGCCGTCGCCGCGACCGTGTCGCTGGCGATTCCGACCCGATGGCCCCGCGTGGTGGGCTCGATGGGCGCGACCCCGAGATAGACATGCGGTGCCAGGCGACGGTTCAGCCGGACCTCGCGTTCGCAGTCACGATTGCGCTCGGCGCGGGTCGCGAACGACAGGAAGCCGAGGTCGACCGCCTTGCGCAGCTTGTAGACCCGCTCCCGCGTGAGAAAGACGTGTGAGATGTGGGTCTGGATGCTCTCGATCCCGTCCGGGGCGGTCGGGTCGTGGGGGTGCGCTGCGGGGTCGGAGAGGCTCGCGACGAGCGCCGGGTCGACGGGTTCGATCCGGGCTCGCGTCGTCTGACCGTCTCCGCCGTGGGGAGCGGAGCGACCGCGCTCGTCGTCGCTCGCGGGCATGCGGCGCGAACGGTAGCGATTCGCCTACCATGCGGCCGAATCGCCGGCGCGCCCGGCCGTGCGGGGACGGGACGGCCCGAGCGGCAGCTCCATCGGTGGCCCGATGCGCGCGCCGGCGGGCTGCGTGGGAGGGAAGCGATGGAAGAGAGCCGGCACGATCTCCGCCAGAGCCTCGAGCATCTGCACGACGAGCTGCACGGCGTGGAGGCCCTGGACGACGCGTCACGCCAACAGGTGCGCGAGCTGATCGTCGAGCTCGAGGCCCTGCTCGCGCGCGAGCCGCACGCGGCGACCTCGAACGAGCACGCCTCGCTCCTCGATCGCTTCGACGAGGCCGCCCGCCGCTTCGAGGCC
>CAYYUT010000423.1:0-3725 GCA_964474935.1 uncultured Spirochaetales bacterium | reverse complement strand
CGCCGACGAGTACGCGTCGGGCTGCTTCGAGATCTCGCAGATGTCGGCATGGCGGGTGATCGCCCAAAACGGCTCGAAGCCCTCCGGGGTGCACCAGTGGACCGGAGACTCCGCGCGCAGCCGGGTCCACAGATCGTGGGGAACGCCGTCGTCCGCATACGAATGCGAGCTGACGAGGTGGAAGCCGTCGGTGATCGAAGGGGTCGACACGGGAGGGTCTCCTTGGGTGGCCGGCCGGCGCGACCGGGGCAGGGGCGCGGCCACACAGAGTAAATGAATTTATAGAAAACACCTATGGAAATTGTGATAGCTTGCGTGGATGGCTGATCGTTCGACCTCGCGGAGCTCCCGGAGCGGCGTCCGGGGACGCCCGCCGCGGGTCACCACCGAGCGCCTGCGGCAGTCGATCCTCGAGATCGAAGGCGAGGTGCCGAGCATGGCCGGCGTGGCCCGGCAGCTCGGGGTCAGCGTCGCGACTCTCTACAGCCACGTGCGCGGACAGGACGAGCTCCGGCGGCTGGCGGTCGACGTGATCTTCGACGCGGCCGTGCTCCCGACGGCCCCGACCGGGATCCACTGGTCGCATTGGCTGCTCGCCTACGCGCGTCACGCCCGTCGCATGATCGAGCGCTACCCCGCCGTCCGGCTCGTGCGTCCCCTCGCCGGCGGCCCTCTGCGTTACGTCGAACGTGTCCTCGCCCAGCTCACCGGCCTCGGCATGAGCAGCAGCGAAGCCGTCTACGCCGTGCTCCAGATCGCGCTCCTGATCCTGGGCGTCGGGGCCCAGATCGAAGCCACCCGCACGGAAGAGGCGCAGTCGGGACTCGACGAGTGGGGCCTCTTCCAGGACGCCCTCGCCAATCACCCGGGCGAGCTCCCGGCCCTCGGCGGGCTCGAGCGACGCAGTCTTCCGACCCTCGACGCCGCCTTCGACGAGTTGGTCTGGTTCACGCTGGCCGGCATCGCCCGCCGCCGCGGCGAGGTCCTCCCGACGAAGCTTCCGGAGGCGTCCGCGCCGTAGCGGGCGGCCCGAGAGGATCCGCGAATGCCTGCCTCCCCCCATCCGCTCTCGAACGATCTCTCGGGCGAAGTCGCACTCGTGACCGGCGCCGGCTCGGGCCTCGGCCGGCGCTTCGCACGGGTGCTGGCAGACTGCGGAGCCGGCGTGGCCCTGGCCGGGCGGCGGGTCGAGCGCCTCGAGCAGGTGGCGGGAGAGATCCGGGAGGCGGGCGGCACCGCGTTCCCGCTGGCTCTCGACATGCGCGACGCGGTGGCCGTCAAGGCCGCGCCTGCAGCGGTGGAGGCCGGGCTGGGGGCGCCCGTCTCGATCCTGATCAACAACGCGGGGATGCCCGATGCACGGCGCGCCCACAAGATGTCTCTCGAGCTGATCGACGCGGTCCTCGAGACGAACCTGCGCGGGCCCTACGTCCTCGCGTGCGAGGTGGCGCGACGGCTCATCGAACTGGAGCGCCCGGGCCGGATCGTCAACATCAGCTCGGTCGGTGCCTACCACTATGCGGGCGGGGGCGCTGCGCTCTATTCGATCACGAAGGCCGGGATCTCGAGGATGACCGAGGTGCTGGCCGTCGAGTGGGCGCGCCACCGCATCAATGTCAACGGGATCGCCCCGGGCGCCTTCGCCTCGGAGATGATGGACGGAATGATCGAGCGGGTGGGTGACTTCACCGGGAGCTTTCCGCGCAAGCGCCTGGGACAGCCCGAGCAGCTCGACGGGACGCTCCTCTATCTGGTGTCGCCCTCCTCGGAGTGCGTCACGGGGACCGTGGTCGTGGTCGACGACGGACAGGGCGGACGCTAGGGCGGATGAGGCTCGTCTTCGACTGCATCGACGACTGCGGGCCCGAGGCCTGCTGGGCATACTTCCGGGCGCACCGTCTCGAGGCGGGGCCCCGACGCGCGAAGGAACTCGAGAGCGGCCTCCGGCCTCTTCGACGGATGCCCCGCACGACGGCGGTGCCCGGGTCGTTGGTTCCGGCAGAGTGGAGATCCATCCCATGAAACGCCTGCTATTCGTCGTCGTCGGCCTCGTCGTCCTCTGCGTAGGTACTCTCGCGTTGCTGGGGAGCGGCATGCTCGGCCAGCGCTGGGGGCCCGGCGAGGTGCAGGGCGCCGCGTTGCCGCCCGAAGCCGTCGCGACACGCGCCGAGCTTCAGGCCTCCGCTGCCGAAGGCGTCGGACGCGCCAGCGCGAAGCAGATCCTCTTCGGCGATCTGCACGTCCACAGCACCTTCTCACTCGACGCCTTCCTGATGGCACTCCCGTTGGCCGGGGGGCAGGGCGCCCACCCGGTGGGCGCCGCCTGCGACTTCGCACGCTACTGCGCCCAGATCGATTTCTGGTCGATCAACGACCACGCCATCGCGCACAGCCCCCGCTCGTGGGCCGAGACCGTCGACTCGATCCGCCAGTGCGACGCGATCGCCGATCCCTCCGACCCGGACGTCGTCCCCTTCCTCGGATGGGAGTGGACGCAGATCGGAACGCGCCCGGAGAACCACTACGGCCACAAGAACGTCGTCCTCAAGAACCTGGACCGGGTACCGACCCGCTCGATCGCCGCGCGTCCGCCCGAGGACGCGTTCGACCGCCAGCGCCAGGCGCTGCCCGGCATGCTCACGCTCGGCCTGCTCGGGCTGGCCCGCCCCGGCCAGGACTCGCTCGACGCGATCCGTTACTTCCGCGAGATGCTCGACGCCCCGGACTGTCCCGACGGCGTGCCAGTGCGCGAGCTCCCCGTCGCGTGCAAGGAGTCTGCGGCCACGCCCCAGGCCCTCTACGAGAAGCTCGACGACTGGGGCTTCGACACCCTCGTGATCCCCCACGGCACCGCGTGGGGCTTCTACACGCCACAGGGCTCCTCATGGGACAAGCAGCTCACCCCCGAGCAGCACGATCCCCGTTATCAGGGGTTGATCGAGGTCTTCTCGGGCCATGGGAACTCGGAGGAGTTTCGCGACTGGCGCGAGGTGATCCTGCATCCCGATGGAGGCCGCTCCTGCCCGGAACCGCGGGACGACTTCCTGCCATCGTGCTGGCGCGCCGGCGAGATCATCGCGGAACGCTGCCGCGCCGCGGGCGAGAGCGAGGCCGAGTGCGAGGAGCGCGCCGACGCCGCGCGCCAGCACTACGTCGACGGGGACACCGCCGGCCACCGCACGGTGCCGGGCGCCGACGCCGCGGACTGGCTCGATTCCGGCCAGTGTCGCGACTGCTTCCAGCCAAGCTTCAACTACCGTCCGCGCAGCTCGGTCCAGTACATCATGGCCCTCGGTCGTCCGGACGCCCCCGCCGGTGCACGCCGCTTCGACCTCGGATTCATCGCCGCAAGCGACGTGCACAGCGCGCGCCCCGGAACGGGCTACAAGGAGGTTGGACGCACCGAGATGACCGAGGCGCGCCTGCCGATCGCCGGCGCCGCGATCGTCCCGATGCGCGAGCAGAAGCCGGTCCCGCGCTCGCGCCCCTACGATTCCACCCGAACGGGCGGCACCTTCTTCAGTCGGCTCGAGACGGAGCGCGCTGCCTCCTTCTTTCTCACGGGCGGACTCGCCGCCGTGCACGCCGAGGGACGCAGTCGCGATGCGATCTGGGACGCCTTGCAGCGCAAGGAGGGCTACGGCACCAGCGGTCCGCGCATCCTGCTCTGGTTCGATCTGCTCTATCCGCCTGGCTCGCGGGGCGCCTCGCTGCCGATGGGTGGC
>CAYYUT010000422.1:0-3727 GCA_964474935.1 uncultured Spirochaetales bacterium | reverse complement strand
ACCTCGATCGGATCCTGCCCGTGGTGGAGCGCATCGGCGGCCACATCGCCACGTTGATGGGCCGCTACTTCGCGATGGACCGCGACGACCGCTGGGACCGCGTCGCCAAGGCCTACGACGCGATGGTGCTGCGCGAGGGCCGCGAGGCGCCCGACGCCCTCTCGGCGGTGCGCGACGCCTATGCCCGCGAGGAGACCGACGAGTTCGTGATGCCGACGGTGGTGGCCGGCGGGCGGGCGCTCGAGGACGGCGACGCGGTGATCCACACCAACTTCCGCTCCGATCGCGCACGCGAGCTCACCAACGCGCTCACCGACGCCCGGCCCGAACTCTTCGAGGGCGAGCTCGAGCGGCGCAAGATCGTGAAGCTCGCGGGCTACGTGTGCATGTGCACCTACGACGAGGAGTTCGACCTGCCCGTCGCCTTTCCGCCCGAGCGCGCGCGGCGCATCCTCGGCGAGATCGTGTCCGAGAACGAGCTCGCGCAGCTCCGCATGGCCGAGACCGAGAAGTACGCCCACGTCACCTTCTTCTTCAACAGCGGCATCGAGACCCCGTTTCCGGGCGAGGACCGCAAGCTGATCCCGTCGCCCCGCGATGTCGCCACCTACGACCACAAGCCCGAGATGAGCGCCTACACCGTCACCGAGGAGCTGCTCCAGAGGCTCGATCGGGACGAGTACGACTTCGTGCTGGTGAACTTCGCGAACCCCGACATGGTGGGACACACCGGCGTGCTTCCCGCCGCCGTGAAGGCCGTCGAGACGATCGATCGTTGCCTCGAACAGGTCGTCGAGAAGGTGCTCGCGCTCGGGGGCACCGCCCTCATCACCGCCGACCACGGCAACTGCGAGCAGATGCAGGACCCCGAGACCGGCAAGCCCCACACGGCCCATACCACGAACCCGGTTCCGCTGTTCTGGGTCGTGCGCGATCCGGGCGCACGCCGCCTGCGCGACGGCAGCCTGGCGGATCTGGCGCCGACCGTGCTGACGCTTCTCGAGCTCCCGATTCCGCCCGAGATGACGGGGCGCTCGCTCGTCGTCGACGAAGCGGACCGCTCTTAGCCTCCCGTCCCAGGAGTTCGGCTGCATTCGAACGCGTCGGCGGGCCGGCCATCGACAGCGTCCTGCTGCCTGCGGCGTCGCGCTGCCATGGCTCGGGCGCACGCCTCACCGGCGGCCCGCCGCCACGCGCGCGCTGCGCTCGGAGTCGTCCGAACGAGCCTCTCGGAAAGACGCCGGACCCCCGCGAAGGAACGCTAGACGTAGACGTCGACGGCCCGATCGCCGCGATCTGTGCTCGTGGTCGCCTGCTCGCGAACGATGCTCCCAGCCGAGTGGATCAGCGTCTCGTCGGCCGAGTTCCTGATCCGCGGGGGGGTGTCCGGCTGGGTCGGTGCCGTGGTGAAGGCGACCGCCTCGGTCCCGATGGATCCGACCATGATCGATGTCCCTCCTATCTCCTGAGACACATCGAAGCGTTGGCAACCCATATGTTCGTCCGCTCGCAACCGTTTCTTGAGCCAGCGTTTTTTCGGGCATGGGCAGCCCCTCGGAAACGATCGCCCATACGCCGGCAGCCAGCCGGCAGGAAGCGCCCGAGAGCACCGCGGCTTGTGGCGAATCGCGAGACGACCCAACCTGGGGGCTTGCCCCGAGGTCCCGCCGGAGGGCGCGTTGCCCCGGAATGGCCGGTTCGGGCCACGATCGACGAGGCGTCTTGCCGATTCCTGGAGACAGGCCGTGCGCCTCTGGCGACGGTTCGAGGGCGAAGCGGGCCGCCGACTCGGCCCCTGTCTCGACCTGCTCCTGCCACCCCGCTGCGCGGCCTGCGAGCGCCATTCACCGACCGCGCTCTGCGTCGCCTGCCTCGCGAGGCTTCCCCGGCTCGCGTCGCACGAACCGCGCGGCGTCCCGGAGCCGCTGGCCGCCTGCGTGGCCGAGGCCGCCTACGAGGGCGATGCGCTCGCCTGGATCCAGCGCTTCAAGTACCCGCAGCCCGGCTTCGCGGGCCTCGACCCGGCGCCCGGCGCGGTGGTGAGTCTGCTCGCGCGTCGCGCCGCGAGACGGCTGCTGGCGGCGCCTGGACGTGCGCCCTGCTGGGGCGGAACGGACGGGCCTGCGGTGGTGGTCCCGATCCCGGGCACGCGAGGTCGGGTGCGGGCGCGCGGCTTCGACCCCGCGGGCGTCGTCGCGCGCGAGGTGGCCAGCGAGCTCGCACTCCCGTATCCGCGTTCGCTGCTCGTGCGTGCCCGGGACACCCGCAGCCAGACGGGGCTCGGCCGGCGCGCGCGCCGACTCAACGTGGCCGGCGCCTTTCGCACGGCGGCATCTCCGCCGGCCCGGGTGGTGCTGGTCGACGACGTCGTGACGACGGGGAGCACCCTTGCCGAGGCGGCGCGCACCCTTCGCCGCGCCGGCGCGCATCGGGTCGTGGCGGTGTGCGTGGCCTGGACCCGCGATGCCGGCATCTCGGCCGCGACCGGCTCGGGGATCCGCGCGCTCTCGCAGGGTGTGCCGGGTTCTCCCGCAGGGCCGGCTCGGTCGGAGGGGGCTAGCTCGTCGGAGCGGCCGCGTCCGCGGGAACGGCCTCGAGGATCGCCTGGATCAGCAGATCGGGATCGACCGGCTTCTTGAACACCACGCCCTGGAGCCCGCGCATCCGGCTCCGCTTCAGGATGTGGTCCTTGTCGTAGTGGAAGGCGGTCATCATCAGCACCGGAAGCTCCGGATGTCGCTCGCGCACCGCACAGTAGAGCTCGTAGCCGTCCATCTGGGGCATCACGACGTCCGAGAGCACGATGTCGAACTCGCTCGACTCGATCCGGTCGAGGGCCTCCCGTCCGTCGCCCGCCGGCTCGACCAGACAGCCCTGGTTCTCGAGGATCTCGCACAGGCTGCGGCAGACGCCCGGGTCGTCGTCGACCACCAGGACGCGCAGTCCCCGCATGCGCGGGTCGGGCTCGCGCGGCTCGCCCCGAGGGCGCAGGTCGATCATCTTCGCCGGCCCGACGTAGTCGATGGTGGCGTAGTCGTCTCCGCTCGCGATCTCGCCCACGCGCTCGAGCACCTGGGCGATGCGGGCCACCTCGCGCCGGATCGCGTCGAGCCGTTCGTTCTCGACCGAGGGGTCGTCCTCGCCGGCGAGGCGATCGACGTCGCGCTCGAGCAGCTCGCTCTGGTTCAGGATCACGGCCAGCGGATTGCTGATCTCGTGCGAGAGTCCGATCGCCACCTCGCCGAGCGTCGCGAGCTGGTCCTTGCGGAGGATGTCGCGGAGATCCTTGGCGAACCCGATCGTCCCGTCCTCGTCGCCCTTCTCGTCGAACAGGATGTTCCCCGAGATGGCTACGGGGATCTCCTGACCATCGCGGCGCACGAAGCGGGTCTGGAAGGTCTCGACGACCCCTCGGCCCCCGTGGCCCGGCCCGCGCATCGCCTCCATCACGCGCCGGGCCTCGTCGATCGAGGGATAGAGCTGGCCGACGAACTGACCGAGAACCTCGTCGGTGTCGTAGCCGAGGGTCCGCTTGGCGCCGTCGTTGTAGTAGACGACGATTCCCTTGCGGTCGGTGGCGACCACGATGTCACCCGAGCGATCGACCAACCGCTCGAGGCGTTCGCGGGAAAGGAACACGGCGCTCGGTTCTACTCCACTTCCTGCTCGGCCAGCCAGCGCTCGGCGTCGATGGCGGCCATGCACCCGGTGCCGGCCGCCGTCACCG
>CAYYUT010000421.1:0-3743 GCA_964474935.1 uncultured Spirochaetales bacterium | reverse complement strand
CAGGCCGAGCAGCAGGCCGGGGCGCGCGAAACGGACCCAGTCGGCGATCACCAGGACCAGCTCGATCGCGATCCCCACGCCGACCAGGCCGAGCCCGAGCACGCGCAGTGGCTGCCGTCGTTCGCAGCGGCGCGTCTCGGCCGCGAAGAGAATCAGGAACGGGACCGAGTACCAGGTCCACGGCTCGGCGGCGAGGTGCGCCGCGAGATCGACGAGCACGGGCGAGAAGGCGAGGACGAGGAGGGCCCACAATGCGGCCTCGTTGCCGGTGGGCGCTGCGTCGTCGGGGGCTGGCGATCCGGTTCGAGCCGGCGAGCTCACTCGCTGCCGTCCGGATCGAGCACGAAGCGCGCGAGCTCCTTGGCCTTGCGCTCCACGAGGCTCGCGGGCACGGGGCGCACCTCGCGCGAGAAGGCCGCGAGCAGCGTGCGATCAGCGAGCAGGTTGAGCATGCGCGGTCGGCCCGCGGAGAAGGCGTGGAAGACGCTCGCGACCCCCTCCTCGAAGACCTCCTCGAAGCGACCGCCTGCGACCTCGATCCGGTGTCGCAGGTAGCGCTCGACCTCCTCGGGCTCGAGCGGCATCACGTGATGCTCGATCGCGATGCGCTCCCGCAGCGGACGCAGGGCCGGGACCGCGATCTTCTTCCGGAGCTCGGGCTGTCCCGTCAGCACGATCTGGAGGAGCTTCGACGAGTCGGTCTCGAGGTTCGAGAGCAGCCGCACCTCCTCGAGGCAGCGTTCATCGAGGTTCTGGGCCTCGTCGACGATGAGCACGCAGTTCTTGCCGGAGCGGAGGTGCGCGAGCAGGAAGCCATTCAGGGCGATCACGCAATCGGCCTTGGTCTTGAGGGAGCCGCGGATCTGGAACTCCGCCGTGATCACACGCAAGAGATCGAGGGGCTCGAGCCCGGCGGTATTGAGCACGAGGGCGATGTCGGTGTGGTCGCCGAGTCGGTGGAGGACGGCGCGCAGCAGGGTTGTCTTGCCGGTGCCGACCTCGCCGGTGAGCAGCACGAAGCCGCGCTGCGCCTGGATGCCGTACTCGAGGACCGAGAGTCCTTCTTCGTGGGTCTCGGAGAGCCAGAGGAAGCGAGGGTCGGGTGTGAGAGCGAATGCTGCCTCGCGGAGTCCGAAGAACCGCTCGTACATGCTGCAGATCCCCGCAGAGCCCGAAATGGGGCCGATCCCAAACGCACACGGCCCGAACCGCGAACGTAGCGGAGGCAGGGTCCAGAAGCTCAGTCGTGGAGCCGGGTGCCGGTCGAGCGCGATCGGGGGCGGGGGTCGGGCTCGGATCCCGACTGCGCATCCGGGAGGAGCGGGGCGCGCTCCTCCCGGATGCAGCGGGGAATCCGGGATGCGGGGCGTGGCGCAGGTGCCCCTGCGAGGCGCGTGCCCCGGCGGTGTGCCGGTCCAGGCGCCCAGCATCAGATCAGAAGTAGGCCACCGCCGTCGAGAGAGGCGAGTCGCCGCCGGGGTTGAACGTCGAGATCCGGTAGCTCCCTGCGTCGCCCACGCGCCGCCAGAGCAGGCTCAGGCTGACGTTGTTCGGATCGTCCGTGGCGCGGTCGATGGCGCTCTCGATCAGGATCGGTACCCCGTTCGAGCCGATGTAGTGGTATTCCACGACCTGGGTTCCGCGCGCGGTGGTCGCCGTGCTGAGCTCGATCTCGTCCACTCGCTCGTAGAGCCCCGTCGTCTCGGAGAGGCGCCAGAGCGAGACGCCTTCCACCTGGCTCGTGTCGAAGTCGGGGATCACGAGCTGGACGACCGCGGTTTCGTCGTCGCACGCCGTGAGCGCGATCGAGAACATCAGCAGGGCCGCGGCGAGGCCGCGAGTGAGTCCGGTTCTTCGGGTCGAAGTCGCGTTCATGGTCCGGCGCCTCCTTCTCTCGCAAGGGCCAGCTCATGCATCGGGTCCGGACTGTGGAGAAAACGTGATCCGTCTCACCTGCGGTCGGGTCGGGCTCCGACGCCCGCGATCGTCGCGAGGGCAGGGGCTTGCGAGCCGCTCTGCGCGTCGGGCGCATCGCGCCTGTACGGGCGATGCGTCGGGTTCGGCGATCGGCGTCCGGCAGCTCGTGTGCGCCGGCAGGGGGCGTCCCGGGTCTTGCGCACGATGCGCACGGCCCTGAGCGGCGTGCCCGAGGGAACCGCGTGGGGGCGGACTGCAGGGACGGACGCCGACGGTCTGGGGCAGGAAGCTAGATCGGGAGCCGGCGGAGGATCGGCTCGGGAAGCGCCCGGATCACCCACATGATGAAGCGCCAGTACCAGGGCGTGTAGAGGACGCCGCCCTGGCGCCGCAGCGCCCGCACCACGTCGGCCGCCACCTGCTCGGGCGTGGCGCGGAGCGGCCCCGCCGAGCGTCCCCGGGCCATGCGCGTGTCGACCACGCCGGGCTTGACCGTCAGGACCCGGACTCCGCGTTCGTGCATGCGCATGCGGAGCCCCTCGAGCCAGGTGGAGAGCGCCGCCTTGGTGGCGCCATAGAGATGGTTTCCCGCGCGCCCACGGTCGCCCGCCACCGACGAGATCCCGCACACGAATCCCCCGCCGCGGGACGCCAGCTGGTTGGCGGCCGCGGCGAGCACCGACACGACCGACGTGAGATTCACCTCGATCATCTCGACCGATCGCGACGGCTCGGCGTCGAGCTCCTCGCTGTCGTAGAGCACGCCCTGGCAGGCGACCAGGCCCGTGAATCCGTCGGGGAAGGCGCGGTCCCACTCCTGCACGGACTTCTCGGTGGACGTGGCGTCCCGGGCGTCGAAGAGCGCGGTGGCCACACTCACGCCGCTCCGAACCCGCAGGTCCTGGGCGCACTCCTCGAGCACCTCGGGACGTCGGCCCACGAGCAGCAGGTCGCAGCCGGCCTCGGCGAGCGCGCGACACAATGCCTGCCCGATCCCCGAGGTCGCGGCCACCACGACGACCCGTTCGTTCGTCATGCGCCCGCGAGCCCGATCCGGCGCGCGAGCGACGAGGCGAGCCGACCTCCCGGATCGACCTCGGCCCGGATCTCGCGGAACTCCTCGAGCCGGGGATACATCGCGCCGAAGCGCTCGGCGTCGAGCACGGCATCCTTGGCCAGGTACACCCGGCCTCCGTGATCGAGCACGATCGCATCGAGACGCCGCCCGACCTCGACCAGCGCCGCGCCGTGAACCGGAAGGTCGAGCGCGAGCGTGTAGCCCTCCATCGGGAACGAGAGCAGACCCGAGCCACCGGGACCGAAGGCCTTGAGCACGGCCAGGAACGAAGCCGTCCCGAACCTCTGGACCTCTTCGAGCAGTCGGACCAGACCGCGTTCGCCGTCCTGCAGGGGGAGCACGGCCTGGTACTGGATGAACCCGCGGCGGCCGTAGATCCGGTTCCAGTTCCCGACGAAGTCGAGGGGATGGAAGAAGCCCTCGTGGTACTCGATGCGCTCGCCGTGGCGATGCGCCGAGTAGTAGAGCTGGTTGAAGGCCCGCATCGAGAAGCCGTTCAGCAGACCCCCCGGCAGATCGATCGGGACCGAGAGCAGCTGCGCTCGGCGCAGGCGGAAGGGATCACCGCGCACCTCGGAGGCGCGCGCGTGATCGCCCCGCATCAGCACCGAGCGTCCCAGGGAGCGCCCGGGTGCCAGGCAGTCGATCCAGGCCATCGAGTACTCGAACCCGTCGTCGCCCTCGGCGAACGAGCGCAGGGCGGCCTCGAGGTCGGGGGCCTTCTCGTGCCGCGACCTCACGTAGGCCG
>CAYYUT010000420.1:0-3747 GCA_964474935.1 uncultured Spirochaetales bacterium | reverse complement strand
GACACGCCTGGCCGGGCAACGTGCGCGAGCTCCGCAACGTGATCGAGCAGGCGGCCGTGCTCTCCGCGGGCGACACGATCGACGCCGGCGAGCTGGGGCTCGACCCGGCCGGCGCGTCGGGATCGGCGCCCGTGCCGTCGCTCGGTGACAGCTTCAGCGACGCCAAGAAGCAGGCGGTCGAGCAGTTCGAGCGCGACTATCTGCTGGCCGCGCTCCGTCGCCACGACGGCAACATCTCTCGCACCGCCGAGACCATCGGGATGGTGCGACAGAGTCTCCAGCAGAAGATCCGGGAGCTCGGACTTCGGGACGAGGACTGGAGCGGGGGGGCGGTCTGATGCGGGGCCGCGAGGGACGGGGAGGCCCCGAACATGCGGGAACCAGGCTGCGGGCGCGCGGACGGCGGGGCCGGATCCGTCGCGAGGGTCGCCGGCGCAGCCCCCTCTCGATCTTCGATCGCGTCATCCGTCTGAGGCGAGGTGACTACGCCTCGCTCAAGGGGCAGGCCGCCAGCCTCGTGTTCCTGCGCGAGAAGCGACGGGCCGAGCAGATCGAGCGCAGGATCGTCCTGGCGCGCGCACACCAGCGGCTCATCGGGGCCGTCCGCCGACGGGACGACCGCGACGCGCTTGCGCTCATCGAGGTTCGGCGCGAGCTTCGCGGCGAGGTCGATCGCGCCGATCGCGAGATCGTGCGTCTACGGGCGCAGTGCCGGCGGGCCCAGCAGGAGCTCGCAGAGCTCGGGCTCGAGATCGATCGTCTCGAACGCGAACGGGATCGCGCGCGCCGGGCCCTCGACGGGGACGACTAGACGCACCCGGAGCACAGGAGGATCCATGCTCGATTGGTGGCGCGATGCCCTCTCCCGACGGCCCGGCTGGCTCAACGCCCTGATGATCTTCTCGGGACTGATGGCCTTCGTCTACGTCCCCTGGGATCTCTTCGTGAAGCCTGTCGCCCAGGACCAGGAAGTCTGGTTCGGGATCATGTTCGAGGGAATCGCGGCGAAGGTGCTCGCGGTTCCGCACTGGGTGGTCTACAGCCTGTCCGCCTACGGGCTCTGGCGGATGCGCAGCTGGTGCTGGCCCTGGCTCTCGCTCTACTGGGGCCAGGTGGCCTTCGGGATGCTCGTCTGGAACATCCTCTACGGTGGCGGATTCCTGGGCTGGACGATCGGCCTCGTCTCGGGCGCCCTGTTCGGGGCGCTCGCGCTCGCCCTCTGGCGGGCCAAGCCGCTCTTCGAGCTCGCTCCGAAGTCGCTGCGCGAACGCTACGGCGAGTGGGCCGTGGTGACGGGCGCATCGGCCGGCATCGGCACCGAGTTCGCACGGGCCTTCGCACGGCAGGGCGTATCCTGCGTGCTGGTGGCGCGCCGGGAGGACCGGCTGCGGCTCCTCGCCGACGAGCTCGAGAAGGGCCACGCGGTGCAGGCGCGATGCGTGGTGGCCGATCTGTCGGATCCCGACGGCGCCGAGCGTCTGGCTCGCGAGCTCGAGGACCTCGAGATCGGAATCGCCGTGAGCAACGCGGGCTTCGGCTACGCGGGACGACTCGACAAGCAGGATCCCGATCGGCTCCGGCGGATGATCACCCTGAACTGCATCGCCCCCGTCCTGCTCACCCGGCACCTGCTCCCGCCGATGATCGAGCGGGGCCGAGGTGCGGTGATCGTCACCGGCTCGGTCGCCGGGCGGCAGCCGTTGCCGCTGCACGGCGTCTACAGCGCCACCAAGGGCTTCGACCTCCTGTTCGGCGAATCGCTCTGGGGCGAGCTCCGGGGGACGGGCGTCGACGTGCTGGTGCTCGAGCCCGGTTCCACCGAGAGCGAGTTCCACGACGTCGCCGGCGAGCTGCCGCACTGGGGTGAGCCCGCCTCCCGGGTCGTCGAGGTGGCGCTCGAGGCGCTCGGCCGCCAGCCCTCGGTCGTCTCGGGCTGGTACAACTGGCTGCGCGCGAACGCGATCCGCATCCTGCCCCGGCCGATCGCCGCCCTCGTCGCGAAGAACGTGATCGAGGAGCAGACGCCCGTCGACATGCGCTAGCGGGCTGCGCCGGCCGTGGGCCAGGGGCCTTCGCGAATCCATGGCGATCTGGGGCACACTGCGGGCGGTCGCCGGGCGCGCCGGTCCACCAACCAACCCGCAGGACGAGGAAAACCATGAAGCTCTACGAGGGACTCGGACCGAACCCGCGTGTCGTGAACATCTTCCTGGCCGAGAAGGGTGTCGAGCTCGAGCGAGAGAAGGTCGACATCATGAAGGGCGAGAACCGTCGCGCCCCCCACATCGAACGCAACCCGAGCGGCCAGATCCCCTGCCTCGAGCTCGACGACGGGAGCCATCTGTCGGAGGTGACGGCCATCTGCGAGTACCTGGAAGAGCGGCACCCGGAGCCGCCGCTGGTGGGGGCGACCCCCGAAGAGCGGGCCGAGACGCGCATGTGGGTGCGTCGGATCGACCTGAACATCGTGGAGCCGATGTCGAACGGCTTTCGTTATGCCGAGGGCCTCGCACTCTTCAAGGACCGGGTGCACGTGATTCCCCAGGCGGCCGAGGACCTGAAGGCGATCGGACGCGAGAAGCTAGGCTGGCTCGACGGCCTGATGGGCGATCGGGAGTGGATCTGCGGCAGGCGCTTCACGCTCGCCGATATCCTGCTCTTCGCGTTCCTCGAGTTCGCGTCGACGGTGGGGCAGCCGCTCGACCCGGGCCTCGCCTGGCTCGCGGCCTGGGAGAAACGCGTCGCCGAGCGCCCGAGCGTCGCCGCCGGATAGCGCTGAGTCGGCGCGCGCCAGGTGTCGCGCCGCGATGCCCGACCCGGCTGCGGGGCCGCGGTGCCGGGCCGCGATGCCCGACCCGGCTGCGAGGCCGCGGTGCCGGGCCGCTGGCGGTCCGATCATCGCCGCATGTAGGTGGTGGCGAGCGCGTCGGCGTACTCGTTCCAGCGCGATCCGTCGTGCCCGCGCAGCCAGCGGAGCTCGACCTTGGGATGGGCTCTCGCGAGCCGGTAGAGCTCCTTCACGAGATCGAGGTTCTTGATCTCCCCGCCCTTCCGGCGCCAGCCGCGCGCCTCCCAGCCGGCCGCCCATTGGTTCACCGTGTTCCCGCAGAGCTGACTGTCTGAGAGCATCACGGCCTCGGCCTCTTCGGGGAGCATTCGATAGCCCTCGATCAGGGCGGTGAGCTCCATGCGGTTATTGGTCGTCGGGGACTCGCTGCCGAAACGCTCCTCGACGATCGTGTCGTCCTCGACCCAGACCACGCCCCAGCCGCCCGGGCCCGGATTGCCCTCGCACGAGCCGTCCGTGAAGACGCCCGTCTTCGGGCCCTCCGTGAAGCGCTCGAGCACCTCTTCCGGGGTCAGCAGACCTTCGCGACTCATCCGCCCACCCGGAAGTGGACGACGTCTCCGTCCACGACGACGTACTCCTTGCCTTCCACGCGCGTCCTTCCCTGCGACTTCGCACCGGCTTCGCCGCCGGCCTCGACGAAGGTCGTGTAGTCGGTGACCTCGGCACGGATGAAGTTCCGTTCGAAATCGGTGTGGATGACGCCCGCCGCCTTCGGAGCCGGCGTGCCCTCGCGGACCGTCCAGGCCCGCGTCTCCTTGGGCCCGGTGGTGAGGAAGGTGACCAGACCGAGCAGACGATAGGCGGCGCGGACGAGCCGGAGCGGCCAAGGCTCCTCGAGGCCGAGATCCTCGAGGAAGGCCGCGCGATCCTCGTCGTCGAGCTCGGCCAGCACCGAC
>CAYYUT010000419.1:0-3771 GCA_964474935.1 uncultured Spirochaetales bacterium | reverse complement strand
ATCCCGTTGAGCGTGATCGGCGTGGGCGGCACGCAGCCGTTCTCGGTCTTCGGCGGGCTCATCAGTGGCGTGATCAGCGCCAACCCGTTTCAGCTCGCCCAGGCGACCGTGACGGGCAGCCTGGCCGGCGACCCGCAGTTGCAGGTGGGAACGGGTAGCGATGCCCGCACGCCCGGCGGCGCGGGCAGCCTCACCCTCGTCTCGCCGACGGTGGTGGGCCTCGGCGAACTCGGCGCCCTTGCGACCCTGATCACCCTCGAGCTCGAGTTCACCGGCGGCTCGGTTCCGGAGCCCGGAACCCTGCTGCTGGTCGGCTCGGGTGTGGCGGGTCTGCTCCTGATCGGCCGCCGCAAGCTCCGCCGCTAGACGGCAGATCTCCAGGCTCCGGATGGGGCCCGCATCTCCGGCGACCACTCCAGACCCCGGTCTGGAGTGGTCGCCTGCGTTCGGGGCCTCGAACGATTCGGCCCCCATTCGGCGGTCGGCGCCGACCGGGTGGCCTTTCCCCTTCGGGTCGCACGACGCCAGCCGATGTATCGTGAAGGGCATGGATTCGAACGGGAGGGATGGGACTCGTGCGGAGGCTTCTGGATTCTCCGTGGCTCTACTTCGGGCTCGCGGCGCTGCTCGTGATCGGATTCGTCGCCTCGCAGGTGCGGGTGAAGGTCCCGAAACGACCCTGGGGCACGATGGAGGACGTCCTCGCCCTCCGGGAACGCGACGACACGAACATCCTGTTCATCCTGGTGGATACCCTGCGCGCCGACCACCTGGGCGCCTACGGCTACGAGCGCGACACCAGCCCCATCCTCGACGACATGGCCGAGATCGGGGTGCGCTTTGCGCGGGTGCGGGCCCAGTCGACCTGGACCAAGACCTCGATGGCCTCGCTATGGACCTCGAGCTTCCCGGCCACCAACGGAATCCTCCGCTTCCATCACGCGCTCGGCGAACGGGTCGAGCTCCCGGCCGAGCGACTCCGGGAGGCCGGATTCCACACGGGCGGCATCTATCGCAACGGGTGGGTGGAGCCGAACTTCGGATTCGGACAGGGCTTCGACCTCTACATCAAGCCCACCCCGAACAAGACGCCCGAACGCTTCGAGCGCCGCACACCTTCGGCCCATCCGCTCCAGGGCACCGACCTCGACGCCACCGAGGCCGCGGTGGATTTCATGCGGACGCATCGCAATCAGCGCTTCTTCCTGTACGTCCACTACATGGACGTGCATCAGTATCTGTACGAGGCCTCGACCCCCTCGTTCGGAACGCGCTACGTCGACGCCTACGACAACGCCATCCTGTGGACCGACCGCAACATCGCGCGCCTGGTCGGCGAGGTGGACGAGCTCGGCCTCGACGACCGGACGATCGTCGTCGTGTTGTCGGACCACGGCGAGGCCTTTCACGAGCACCAGGTCGAAGGCCACGCCAAGGACCTCTACGTCGAGGTCACGGAGACGCCCTGGATCATGCTCTTCCCCTTCCGGCTGCGAGAGCCGGTGGTGGTCGAGGCGCGCGTACGCAACGTGGACGTGTGGCCCACCCTGTTCGATCTGCTCGGAATGCCCCAGACGCCGGGCGTGGAAGGACAGAGCGTGCTGCCCCTGATGCTGGCAAGCGAGCGGGGCGAAGACCTGAACGCTACTGCGCCGGCGCGCTCCTTCGCCGAGCTCGACGGCACCTGGGGACAGACCCGGCTCGAGCCGCGACCCATCGTCTCGGTCACCGAGGACGAGCAGCGGCTGATCTGGCACGAGCACGACGACCGGGTCGAGCTCTACGATCTGCGCAGCGATCCGGGCGAGACCCGCGACCTCTCGGAGAAGCAGCCCGAGCGCGTCGCCGGTCTGCGCGAGCTCATCGAGGCCTATCGCGCGGGCGCTCCGGACGACGACGCACGCACCGAGGTCGAGCTCGACGAGATGATGCTCAACCAGCTGCGCGCGCTCGGCTACGTGGTGAAGGACGGCGGCCGGAAGCGCTGAGCCGGGGTCGTCGGGCGGCGGGATCCATCCGGAGCCTCGGCTCCCCAGGAGGATGACGAACCATCGATGGGCGGCGCCCCGTGCGTCGCAGTCCCGGCCGCCTGGCGATCACGCCCGGCCGCCCGCTCCGAGCGCGGCGCCTCCACCGGAGCACATGCTCACCCGCGCGCAGGAAGGGTGATCTGCTTCCTCCTGCGCGGCGCGCCGACTCCTCCCCGGCTGGGCGCCCCGCCGCGGCATGCGGTGTGCCCGGCACGGACGCTCCCGCGACAGTCCCGACGTTCCGTTCGCTTGCCTCGGCCCCTTGCCGGTGGGCTCGGTGCTGGCATGCGGCTTGCTCAATGGCCCTGCAATTCCCGGCGGTGGCTGGCGGCGGATCGAGGGATCGGCGGCGGGTGCCGACGCACTGAGGATTCGGTCATGCGCAAGTTGTTCACCCTCGCCCTCGCGGCGGGTCTCCTGCTCGGAACGCCTGTGGCGGCCCGCGCCGCCCTGTTCGACCTGAGCGGTACGCTCACGGTCTCGATCGGGACGTTGCCCCCGATCTCGGTCAGCGCCACCGGCGTCGGCTCGAGCCTGGGCGTGGGCGCGACGGCCAGCGTTCCCGCCAGCTTGTTCCAGCTGTCGACGACCACGCCGCTCTCGCCGCCTCTCCTGATTCTCGGAGGCATCGGCGTGATCGGCGCGAACCAGCCGGGCGTGCTCCTGAGCGCGGGCACCAGCGGGACCATGGCCCTCGATGCGATCGCCTCGCTCCGCAATCTGACCAACACGGCGGGCGTGGCGTTCATCCCGCTCTCGGTGATGGGGGCTGGCGGCAGCCAGACCTTCAGCGTGCTCGGCCTCCTGTCCGGAACGATCTTCGGAAATCCCTTCCAGCTCGCGGGCACCACGGTGACGGGCAGCCTCGACGGCGGCACCACGCTGATCACGGGAGCCGGTTTCGACAACCGCACCGCGAGCGGCGCGGGCCAGATCCAGCTGGTGAGCCCCACCCGGGTGGCGCTCGGCAGCCTCGGGACCCTGCCCGCGCTCGCCACCCTCACACTGGACTACCGCTCGACGGTGCCCGAGCCCACCACCCTGGCGCTGCTCGGGGCCGGCCTGGCCGGGCTCGGCGTGATGGGGCGCCGCCGGAGCTGAGTCCGCTCGGACCGGCTCGCCGGCCGGTTGCGCTTGCCGCCACGGGCGGCCTTCCCGCTTCGGGGAGGCCGCCCCGCTTGTGCGCCGGCGGCCTGGATCGAGCCAGGCCATGGCCCCCGCGCCTCCCACCCGTCCGGAGATGACACAGGTGCGCGACCGCCTTCGTCCCGCGGGGAGTAGACGGAACGTTTCTACCCACGAGCGGAAGGTTCGTTCCGAACGGGCCTCTCTCGCGTCCGGCCCTGACGTGGAGGAATCTCGAAAAACCACGCCAGTTCAGGGCGTTGGGAAATCGGAACGCCGGCTGCCATCTCTGGCACAGGCATTGCAGTCCGAGAGGCCAACCAGGTTGGTCGGGGAGCCGCCGGGGGCAGGGTGCCGCTCGGCTCCGATCGACCGGGTTGGATCTGAAACTCTCGAGAAGGGGTCTCCTCAATGCGCAAGTTGTTCGCAGTTTTACCGGCCCTCGCGCTGTTGCTGGGCGTTTCCGCTCCGGCGAGCGCTGGGGTCTTCCCGGTCAACGGTACGCTCACCGTCGCCATCGGCACGCTGCCCGCGATCTCGGTCACGGGCTCGGCCACGGCCGCCTTCAGCACGGGCGGTGGCGCCCTCGGCTCGGCGACCGTGCCGGCTGGCATGT
>CAYYUT010000418.1:0-3784 GCA_964474935.1 uncultured Spirochaetales bacterium | reverse complement strand
GGCTCGGTCAGGATCCGCTCGAATTCGTCCCGGGTTAGGCTCTCGAGCTCGACCCGGATCGGGAAGCGCCCCTGGAGCTCGGGGATCAGGTCGCGCGGCTTGTCTACGTGGAACGCGCCCGCCGCCACGAAGAGGATGTGGTCGGTGCACACCGGGCCGTGCTTGGTTTGCACCGTCGAACCTTCCACGATGGGCAGCAGATCGCGCTGCACCCCTTCGCGCGACACGTCCGGCCCGCCCTTCTGCGCGCTCGAGGCCGCCACCTTGTCGATCTCGTCGAGGAACACGATCCCCGATTGCTCGCCCCGCTCGACGGCCAGCTCGCGCACGCGGTCCATGTCGACCAGCCGCGTGGCCTCGTCGGCCACGATCGCCTCGCGCGCCGCAGGGATCTTCATGCGGCGCTTGCGGGTCTGCTTGGGGAACAGATTGCCGAGCATGTCCTTGAACTGGACGCCCATCTCCTCGACACCCTGGGGTCCGAAGATCGAGAGGTTGGGCGCGCTCCCCGCATCCTCGACGTCGACTTCGATCTCGCGCTCGTCGAGCTGGCCGTTCCGGAGCATCGCGCGCAGCTTCTCCCGCGTCTCGTCGCTCGGGGGAGGCGCCGCCTGCTGGATCCCCACGGTCGGCGTCGGCGGCGCGGGCAGCAGGGCGGCGAGCATCCGCTCCTCGGCGCGCTCTGCGGCCTTGGTGCGCACGGCGCGCTTCTCCTCCTCTGTCACCAGGGTGACGGCCAGGTCGGTGAGATCGCGGATGATCGATTCGACGTCGCGGCCGACGTAGCCCACCTCGGTGAACTTCGACGCTTCGACCTTGATGAAGGGCGCGTGCGCGAGCTTCGCCAGACGACGTGCGATCTCGGTCTTCCCGACCCCGGTCGGTCCGACCATGATGATGTTCTTGGGCGCGATCTCGTCGCGCAGGTCCTCGGGAACCTGTGCCCGACGCCAGCGATTGCGCAGGGCGATGGCCACGGCCCGCTTGGCCTGGGCCTGTCCGACGATGTAGCGGTCGAGCTCCGAGACGATCTCCCGGGGCGTGAAGCTGCGAAGGCTGTTCAAGGCATCTCCACCACGTGAATCGAGTCGTTCGAATAGATGCAGATCTCGGACGCGAGCTGCAGGGCCTCGGCCGCGATCTCGGTGGCAGCGAGCCCGGTATGGCGCAGGAGCGCCCGCGCCCCGGCAAGAGCATAGGACCCGCCCGAGCCGATCGCCGCGATCCCGTCGTCGGGCTCGATCACGTCGCCGTTGCCCGAGACCACCAGCACGCAGTCCGGGTCGCCCACCACGAGCAGGGCCTCGAGCCTGCGCAGCACCCGGTCGGTGCGCCAGTCCTTGGCGAGCTCGACGGCCGCCCGCCGCACGTTGCCCGGATGGGCCTCGAGCTTCGCCTCGAGCCGCTCGGTGAGCGCCATGGCATCGGCGGCGCTGCCCGCGAAGCCGATCAGGGCGCGGCCGCCGGCCGACTTCCGCACCTTCTGGGCACCGTGCTTCATCACGGCGTTGCCCACCGTCACCTGCCCGTCCGAGGCCATCGCCAGGCGGCCGTCGCGCCGCACGGCCACCACCGTGGTGGCGCGAATCCGTTCACCGATCTCCATGACTCTCCGGGTCCCGAGTCGTCTCGGGTCGAGGGGTTGCCGGCTCCCAGGCACCGCGCGAGCGCGCCCGAGGGTGCGCCCGATCGTAGACCTCGAGCAGCCGCGTGGCCGAAACGGCCGTGTACTTCTGGGTGGTCGACAGGCTCGCATGGCCGAGCAGCTCCTGGATCTCGCGCAGGTCGGCCCCCATGTCGAGCAGGTGGGTGGCATAGCTGTGGCGCAGCCGGTGGGGATGCACGTGATCGGCGACCCCGGCTCGACGCCCGCGCGCAGCCACGACCCGGCGCACGTCGCGGGCGCCGAGCCGACGCGCGCGCGTCTGCGGCCCGCTCCTGAGCGAGCGGAAGAGGGGCTCCGCGAGGAGTCCCGGACGCTCGCGAAGCGCGAGGTAGCGGGACAGCGCCTCACGCGCCGCCCCCGTCAGGGGCACGATCCGTTCCTTGCCACCCTTGCCGAGGACGCGCACCTCGCCCCGATCGCGGTCGAGGTCGCGCACGTCGAGCCCGACGAGCTCGCCCACCCGCAGCCCGGCCCCATACAGCAGCTCGACGATGGCCTGGTCGCGCAGCGACTTCTCGCCGTGCCGATCCCGCGGCGATGGATGCTCGGGCCCCGGCGTCGGTGGACCCGTCTCCGCGAGCACCTCACAGTCGTCGACCGAGAGCGGCCGGGGCAACCGCTCGGGCGTCGGCGGACCCGGGATGCCGACGGTCGGATCGACGTCGAGACGCCCCTCACGCACCAGGAAACGAAAGAAGCTCCGCACCGACGCGAGGCGACGCGCCACCGTCGCGGCGGCATGCAGGCGCTGTTCGCGTGCGAGGAAGGCGTAGACGTCCTCGGCCGAGACGGCGGCGAGGGTGACCGGACGCGACGAGGCCCAGGCCGCGAAGCGGCGCAGATCGGACCGATAGGCGCGTCGCGTGGCGTCCGAGTCGTTCCGCTCCACCCGCAGGTGGAGCTCGAAGTCGCGGAGGGCGCGCTCGAAGCTCATCGGGTCGGCGCTCCGATGGCCGTCCGGTAGCCTTCGATCGCTTCGAGGGCGCGCGCGGAGAGTCGCTCGGCCTTCTCGGGCTTGCGCAGCCGACCCATCTCGGACGGGAGCGGCGGGAAGAGTCCGTAGTTCACATTCATCGGCTGGAAACCGCGCGGGCTCGCGTGGGCCAGATGCGCGAGAAGCGCGCCGTGCGCCGTCTCGGGCCCGGGCCGCGGCGCCTCCGCGCCCCGCATCCGGAAGCCGGCCTGGACGCCCGTCAGGAATCCGAGGGCCGCCGACTCGACGTAGCCCTCCACCCCGGCCAGCTGTCCGGTCACCCAGAGCCCCGGCCGCCGCTTCACCTCGAGGCCCTCGCCCAGCTGGGCCGGGGCATTCACGTAGGTGTTCCGGTGGACCGACCCGAAACGCGCGAACACGGCGTCCGCCATGCCGGGAAGAGTCCGGAGGATGCGCTTCTGCTCGCCCTTCCGCAGCTTCGTCTGGAAACCGACCAGGTTGTAGAGGACTCCGCGCTTGTCCTCCTGTCGCAGCTGGACCACGGCGTGGGGACGTCGCCCGGTGCGCGGATCGGTGAGCCCCACCGGCTTCATGGGCCCGAACGAGAGGGTGCGCGGACCCCGGCGCGCCATCTCCTCGATCGGGAGACATCCCTCGAAGAAGAGCCGGGCTTCGAAGCGGTGGAGCGGGACCGTGTCGGCGGCCACGAGGTCGGCCACGAAGCGATCGTAGGACTCGCGGTCGAGCGCCAGATTGAGATAGTCGCCCTCGCCGTCCTCCCACCGCGATGCGCGGAAGGCGATCTCCATGTCGATCGAGTCGGCGTAGACGACGGGCGAGATGGCGTCGTAGAAGTAGAGCGAGGTCTCGCCGAGCAGCGCCTGGAGCTCGGACGAGAGCTCGGGCGAGGTGAGGGGACCGGTCGCGAGCACCACCCACCGCTCGTCCGGCAGCCGGGACACGGGTTCGCGGCGGATCTGCCACCTGCTCGCTGGCGTTGATACCCATCGGGCAGTCGAGCCACTTGGCTTCGTCGACCCGATCAATCAGGGTTTCGGCTTCCGGGTTGCGGCGACGCGTCATCCCCACGATGAACCCGTGGTCGGCCTTTTTTCTCAGGAGATCTAAATTGCTTTCACTGACCATCCCACGGTCGCCCACGAAGATCACCCGACCCAACGAAA
>CAYYUT010000417.1:0-3816 GCA_964474935.1 uncultured Spirochaetales bacterium | reverse complement strand
TGCTGGAAGTCAGCATTGGGTACGTGATGCTCGGCGGCTTGATCAGCATTCTCGCCAACAAGATGGCACGGAGGGCCGAGTAGTGTTCGTTTGGAAGCGAAGTCGCAACCCGAAGGCCAAGTTGCGCCAGCTGATCGGTGACTACGAGCTGCCGAGCTTCTCGACCGTCGCCGTCTCGACCCTGGGACTGCTTCGAGAGGGCGCCGACCTGGGGGTCATCGCCGAGCGGATCATGACCGATCCCGGGCTGGCGGTTCGGATCCTACGAACCGTGAACTCGGCGTCGTTCGGCATGAGGCAGAAGGTGAGCAACCTCCAATACGCCACGAGCCTTCTGGGACGGGCCCGGGTCGAATCGCTCGTGCTCACCGCGGCGGTCGCCGAGGCGCTGCCGTCCCCCGCGGGTCTGGACCTTGAGGCGTTCTGGAGTACGTCCGCTCAACGGGCGTGCCTCGCCCGTGCCATTGCCGCTCGTGTGTCCCCGTCCACGGCGATGGAGAGCTTCACCGCCGGGCTCTTGCAGGACATGGCGATTCCGTTGATGGCGGCGGCGAAGCCGCATGCCTACCTCGCCATCCTCGAAACGGCGTCCCATCCAGACCGTCCGCTCCTTTCGGCGGAGCAGGCCACGCTCGGCTACAATCATGCCCAGGTGGGGGCCGTCATGGCCGAGACCTGGGAGCTGCCCGAGTCGCTCATCACTGCCATCGCCGACCATCACCAGCCGGGCCAGCGAGCACCCGCAGCCGTCGAGGCCGTCGGGCACGTCGCCTACGGGGAGAAGACCGACCCCTCGGACCTGGTCCGGTTTTGCCGAAGCCGACTCGGCGTTCAGCCCGACGTCCTGGACGCCATGATCCAGGACGCCACGAAGGAGGCGACCTCCCTCGCCGAGTCCATCACGGGTCGTTCTTCGTCGGCCGACGCCGCGTAGTGACCGATTCCGGGGATCATGGGCCTATCGAGCAGCCTTCCGGGCGGTCCGGCGAGCCAGAGCCTGACCGACCCGCAGCGGGTGCCTCGGGCCCAAGCGGTGCGTCGTGAACCGCCCCGGTGCGGTCATCCGAACCCGCGGATGGCCCCTGGCCGACCTCCGACCTCGGCGGTGGGGACCCGAACGCGGGCGCCGCGCCCGAGAACGGTGGAGGCGACCATACCGAACGTCCGCCGAAAGACGTGGCTGAAGTGCGAGGAGTCGGCGAAGCCCGCCGCCAAGCACGCCGACGTCAGGCTCTCGCCGCCGGCCCGGACCTGGACGACCCGACGCATGCGGTCCCACGTTCGAACCTGTCGAAACGAAGCGCCGAGCTGGGACTGGAACAGGTGCATCACCCGCGAGCCCGACAGGCCCACGGCGTCCTCGATATCCCGCAGGCTCGGCTGTCGGTGATCCGCGCCCCGAATCAGTGAGAGAGCCACGCGCACCCGCGGGTCGAGTTCCGCGGCGGCCTCGACGAGCAGCGGGGCACCCTTCGCGGCGTCGAGATCCGCGCGTTGGACCGGCTCGTCGACGGCCCCCCGTGCAAGCTCGCGAAGCCGGGTCGCGGCCGCGGCCTTCGGCAGGGCAGCGAACCGGCGGCCTGGCATGGTCAAGAACAGCGTCAGCACCCGACCCGGGCCGCAATCGAGCCCGTGCCTGCGTCCCGCCGGGATGAAGAGGGTCGCCCTCTCGATCGCCCGCGCGCCCTCTCGATAAAGGATGGGGCCGTCCACGCCGACGAGCAGCGCCGGGACGGGGTGGGTGTGGACCTGCACCCGTCCCAGCGCCGAGACCGACATCGTCACGTCGTCCCACAGCTGAATGCAGTTGGGCGGTCTCGCTCGTGTCGCCATTCGCGCGCGAGTCTACCCGGTCGGACCCGAGTCAGCATCCCTGGGTCTCGTCCGGGTGGAACCATGCCCCGCAGCAGGTTTGGACAAGCGGCCCCGCGCCCGCTTCGAGCACACTCGATGGAATGAGCCGCCAACGTTGGCCGAGCCTCGGACGCATGATCCTCGACCGCGCGCAAAGCAGCCCCGACGCCGACGCCCTGCGCGCCCGGGACCCGCAGGGGCACTACCGGGGGCTCACCTGGCGCGAGATCTGGCCCCGGATCGAGCGGGTCAGCAGCGGCCTCGTCCAGCTCCTGAATCTCGAGCGCGACCCGGTCGTTTCGATCCTCGCCGACACGAGCGTCGATTGGATCATCTGCGACTGCGGGGCCCTCACCCTCGGTCTGAGGACGGTCCCGATCTACCCGTCGCTCCTCGCACAAGAGGTGGGCTACCTTTGCGCCGACGCGAAGGTGTCCCTGGCCATCGTTCAAAACGGGGCGCAGCTCGAGAAGCTGCGAGCCGTCCCGGCTGGCTTCTCGTATCACGGCAAGAGGTATTCCGCAGCTCAGCTGCCCCTCGAGCAGATCATCGTGATCGAACCTGAAGGGCTCGACGACGCCGACGACTGGATCAGCCTCGCCGAGCTCGAAGCCCGGGGCGCCGAACGCATCGAGGAGATGAGGCTCCGGCGCGCCGATCGGCTGGCCGGGACCGAGCGCGACGCCGTCGCGACGTACACCTATACCTCGGGGACGACGGGTCCCCCGAAGGGCGTGGTCCAGACCCACGGGAACATGCTCAGCCTCCTCGAGAACGTCGCCGGCTACGGCATCTTCGATGATCCACGCGTTGCGGCAGACGGCCTATTCTTGTTTCTGCCCCTCGCCCACTCGTTCGGTCGCCTCGTCGAATACGGCAGCATCTTCTACGGGTGCCCGCTGGTCATCGCGAGCATCCCCACGCTCGCGGACGATCTCCGCGACGCCCGCCCCGGCTTCCTGCCGGCTGCGCCCCGCGTCTACGAGAAGGTGCGAGCACGGCTCCTCGAAGCCGTCGCCCAGGCACCCGCTTTCCGACGGCGGCTCTTCCACTGGGCCATCGAGGCCGGCAAGAAGACCATTCCCTATCGAGCCGAAGGTCGTCCACTGCCGCTCCTCCTGCGGCTGGAGTCTACCCTCGCCGATCGACTGGTGCTGGCCAAGCTGCGCCGTCGCCTCGGCCTCGACCGGTGCGCCGCGATGCTCACCGGATCCGCCCCCATGAGCCGCGAGGTGCTGGAGTTCTTCCTCGCGATGGGGCTGACGCTCCTCGAAGCGTACGGACTGACCGAGACGTGCCCGGGCCTGACGCTGAACCGGCCCGACGCCTTCCGGGTCGGGAGCGTCGGTCGCCCCATCGACGGCGTCGAGCTCGAGTTCGCCGACGACGGCGAGATCTCGGCTCGCGGCCCCAACGTCGTCTCGGGCTACCTCGACCGACCCGAGGCGACGGCCGAGGCCTTCGTGGACGGCTGGTTTCGCACCGGCGACTTGGGTCGCCAAGACCCCGACGGCTTCGTCTTCATCACGGGACGCAAAAAAGAGCTGCTCAAGACCTCAGGGGGCAAGTTCATCGCGCCGACGAAGATCGAAGGCTGGCTCAAGGACGACGGGCTGGTCGAGGAGGCGATACTCATCGGGGACCGTCGCCCGTACTGCGTCGCGCTCATCGCGGTAGATCCCGACCGGCTCGACGCGTGGGCCGAGCGCGCCGGCACCTCGTCCGGCGCGGGCAACGAGGCCGCCCGAAGCCACGTTCAGGGCGTCGTCGACGCGGTCAACGCGCGGCTCGCGAGCTTCGAGACCGTGAAGGCGTTCGCGATCCTCCCCGAGAGCCCGAGCGTGGACAACGGCCTGCTCACGGCTTCGCTGAAGGTCCGGCGCCGAGAGGTCGAGCGGCGCTACGCCCGGCTGATCGATGGGCTCTACGCGACAAACAGCACTCGCGGGCCGGCCGGCGTCG
>CAYYUT010000416.1:0-3821 GCA_964474935.1 uncultured Spirochaetales bacterium | reverse complement strand
TGTGGCGAAGTCCGTGAACGAGGCCGGCTGCTATGGCATTCTGATCGGTCCCCAGGCGAGCCGCCGCGAGATCGAAGAGTTCCGCCGCCGCATCGAGAGCCAGCCTCGCAACTACATCGCGCAGCCCCGCATCGAGCTGTCCACCTGTCCGACCTGGGCCGGTCGCGGCATGGGCGCGAGACGCGTCGACCTCCGCCCCTACATCGTGACGGGTCGCGAGAGCTGGGTGCTGCCGGGCGGCCTCACCCGCGTGGCCCTCGTCGAGGGCTCGTACGTGGTGAACTCGAGCCAGGGAGGCGGGTCGAAGGACACCTGGGTGCTCACGGGAGGGGCGCCGTGATCTCGCGCGTGGCCGAGAGCTGCTTCTGGCTGAACCGCTACCTCGAACGGGCCGAGTCGCTCGCCCGGATGCTCGAAGTGAACCTCGCGTTCCAGCTCGACGTCGACCTGCCCGACGCCCAGCGCTGGCGGCCCCTCGTGGTGGTGGCCGGCGAGGAAGCGCGCTTTCTCGCATGCACGGCCCCGCCCGACCGCGACGGTGGCGACGTCGTGCAGGACTTCCTCACCTGGAACGAGGACAGCGCGAGCTCCATCTTCTCCTCGCTCCACTATGCCCGCGAGAATGCGAGAACCATCCGGGAGACGATCAGTCTCGAGATGTGGGAGTCGTTGAACGAGCTCTGGATCTGGCTGGCCGATCGCGCCGCGAAGCGGGCCTACCGCGACGAGCGCAGCGCCTTCTATCGCAGGGTGCGCAACGAGTGCCTGCTCTTCCACGGTGTGGCGCAGGCGACCATGCTCCACGAGGACCCGTTCGAGTTCATGCGCCTCGGCACGGCGATCGAACGCGTGAACCAGACCGCGCGGATCCTCGACATCAAGTATCACAGCATCGGGCCGACCGACGAGCGCCGCACCGAGGCCCCGGTCGAGACGGCGCAGTGGCTCGCCACGCTGCGGTTCTGTGCGGGCATCGAACCCTTCCTGAAGCGCCAGGACGACTCGCTGTCGGGCGTCGCCGTGAGCCGTTTCCTCCTGCTCGACCGCACCTTCCCCCGCTCGGTGCTCCACAACCTGCTGCGCGCCAAGAACTTCCTCAACCTGGTGCGCCCGTCCCGCGACAGCAGCGTGGGAGCGCGCTCCGATGAGCTGGTGACACGGATGCTCGACGAGCTCGAAGCGATGAGTATCGAAGCGGTCCTCGAGCGCGGCCTCCACACCGTGCTGACCGGGATCGTCGACGGGATGGCCGAGGTGGGCGAGGCGCTCCACAAGGACTTCTTCGACCCCGCCCCGCGGCCGAAGAGCGGGCCTCCAGGGCCCCCGAACGCGGACGCCTAGGGCGGCCCCATCCACGATCGACCACCGACCCATGGCCATCCACGTCGCACTCAACCACCGAACCGTGTACCACTACGACCGCCGCGTGCGGCTCTCGCCCCAGGTGATCCGCCTGCGGCCGGCCCCGCACTGCCGCACCGCGGTTCCGAGCTATTCCCTGCGGGTCGGGCCGGACCCCCACTTCACCAACTGGCAGCAGGATCCGCAGGGCAACCACCTGGCACGGGTGGTGTTCCCCGAGCCGGTGCGCGAGCTCTCGGTCGAAGTCGATCTGATCGCCCACGTCTCGGTGATCAATCCCTTCGACTTCTTCCTCGAGCCCGAGGCCGAGACGATCCCGTTCGAGTACGCGCCCTGGCTCGGACGCGAGCTCGCGCCCTTCCTGGTGACCGAGACGCCCGGGCCACGCCTGTCTGCGTTCCTCGCGAGCATCGATCGGCACGAGCAGGCGACGATGTCGTTCCTGGTGGCGCTCAACCAGCGCCTGGCGCGCGAGATCCGGTACGGGATCCGGATGGAGCCGGGCGTGCGGAGCTGCGAAGAGACGCTCGAGCTCGCCCATGGCTCGTGTCGCGACACGGGCTGGCTGCTGGTCCAGATCCTGCGGCATCTGGGCCTCGCGGCGCGGTTCGTGTCGGGATACCTCATCCAGCTGAAGCCGGACGTGAAGCCGCTCGAGGGGCCGGCCGGGGCCCCCGAGGACTTCACCGATCTGCACGCCTGGACAGAGGTGTATCTGCCGGGCGCAGGCTGGGTCGGGCTCGACCCGACCTCGGGGCTGCTCGCGGGCGAGGGCCATCTTCCGCTCGCGGCCACTCCCGACCCGGCCAGCGCGTCGCCGATCTCGGGAAGCGTCGACGAGTGCGAGATGACATTCGACTTTTCGATGCGCATCGAGCGCATCCACGAGGATCCGCGGGTCACCAAGCCCTACAGCGACGCCCAGTGGGACCGGATCGATGCGCTCGGAGCCCATATCGACGCCGAGCTCACGGCCCACGACGTGCGTCTCACCATGGGAGGCGAGCCCACCTTCGTCTCGATCGACGATCTGGAAGGAGAGGAATGGAACGGCGCCGCCCTCGGCCCGACCAAGCGGCGGCTGGCCGAGAAGCTGCTCCGACGACTGACCCACCACGGGGGCCCCGGGGCGCTTTTCCACTTCGGTCAGGGCAAGTGGTACCCGGGCGAATCGCTGCCTCGCTGGGCGCTCGCCTGCTATCGCCGCACCGACGGCCAGCCGATCTGGCGCGACGACCGTCGCACCGTCGGGCCCGACGAGAGCCCGGGGCACACCGCCGAGCATGCGCGCGCATTCGTCGAGGCCCTGGCGCGTCGGCTCGAGCTCGACCCGGCCTATGCCGTCGACGCCTTCGAAGACCCGTGGCACTTCCTGGCCAAGGAGGGTCGGCTGCCGATGAACGTCGACCCGGTCGAGAACCGGCTCGACGATCCCGAGGAGCGCGAGCGCCTGCGGAGGGTCTTCGCCCGCGGTCTGGGCGAGCCCACGGGGACGGTCCTGCCCCTGGCGCGGCGTCCGGGCCGCTCGGGACCGGCGTGGCAGAGCGGACTCTGGATGCTTCGCGGGAAGCACCTGTACCTGCTGCCCGGCGACTCACCGATGGGCCTGCGCCTGCCGCTCTCGAGCCTTCCCTGGGAGGATCCCGAGGCGCGGCCCTGGACCGAGCCCCTCGACCCGATGGCCCCACGCGGGCCCCTTCCGCCCCCCGCACCCCCGCGCATCCACCCGCCGCAGCGGGTCGCGCTCACGTACGGCGCCCAGCCCCAACGCATCGAGGAGCAGCGGCTCCACGCCCCGGACCGCGCACCGCGACCCGGCGAGTCCGCCGACTGGGTGGTGCGGACGGCGCTCACGGTGGAAGCCCGCGAGGGTCGACTCCACGTCTTCATGCCGCCGCTCGAGCATCTCGAGGACTACCTCGAGCTCGTCGCGACGATCGAGGACACCGCCGTCGAGCAGAACGTGAAGCTGCGTCTCGAGGGCTATCCGCCGCCGACCGATCCGCGCGTCGAGGTGCTCCGCGTGACGCCCGACCCCGGAGTGATCGAGGTGAACGTGCGCCCGACCCGCTCGTGGACCGAGCTGGTCGAGGACACGACCATGCTCTACGAAGAGGCGCGCCAGACCCGCCTCGGCACCGAGAAGTTCATGATCGACGGTCGCCATACGGGCACGGGCGGGGGCAACCACGTCGTGTTGGGCGGCCCGACCCCGGCCGACAGTCCCTTCCTGCGCCGACCCGATCTCCTGCGCAGCCTGGTCGGCTACTGGCTCAACCACCCCTCCCTCTCGTACCTCTTCTCGGGTCTCTTCATCGGTCCGACCAGTCAGGCGCCGCAGGTCGACGAAGCCCGACACGACAGCGTGTACGAGCTCGAGATCGCCTTCGATCAGATCACTGGTCCGGGCGAGGACTGTCCGCCCTGGCTGGTCGACCGCATCTTCCGGCATCTCCTGC
>CAYYUT010000415.1:0-3822 GCA_964474935.1 uncultured Spirochaetales bacterium | reverse complement strand
GACCTCCTGCTCCGCGAAGAAGCCGGTCATGGCGTCCTCCGGAAGATCGCGGCCCACCGGCGGTGCCGGGTCGATCGCGGCGGCGCATCCGGCTGTGAGAGTCACACCGAGGGCCACGCCCGCGAGCCAGCGCGTCACTGCAGGTCGCGCCTCGGCCCGCGTGGGCCGGGTCCCCGAGCGCGCGGAGCCATCAGAAATAGACCCGGACCGATCCCCGGAAGTTCCGGCGGTTGCCCGGAGAGAAGTGGTTGTCGTCGAATCCCGGTCCGCCGCCGGCAGGGGGGCAGGCCGCACTGGCGCCGACCTCGGCCGGGGTGCACGAGGCGAAGAAGAACTCCGAGCTCCGCCAGTGGACGTCGGTCAGGTTCTCGATGGCGAATCCGAACTCGAACGCCCTCCAGCGGTAGCGCAGGCCGAAGTCGAGCACCGTATACGACTCGAGCCGCAGATCGCGGCTGGACTCGGTGGCATAACGTTCGCCGAGATGTCGCAGGCCGAGTTCGGCCGAGAAGCCCGCGTGCCGCACGGCGACCGCGCCCTTCGCGACGAGCCGGGGTGCCTGGGGAACCGGGTCGCCGCCCCCGGTGAAACGGGCCGAGGTGTAGGCGACGTCGCCCCGGAGGGTGAGCCAGGAGGCCAGCTCCGCGCGCGTGACGAACTCCACCCCGAGCCGGCGCGTCCGACCGCTCGCCTCGGTGGTCCCCTCGTCGCCCACGAACACCAGCTCGTCCTCGAGGCCGAGCCAGAACAGATCCAGGGCGAGTTCGATGCGATCGAAGAGCCGGGTGCGCGCACCGATCTCGGCGCCGGTGGCGCGCGGCAGCGTGGTGTCGTTGCGCCCGGCGACCACGGCGCGTGCGTCGTTCGAGTGGAAGCCCTGCCCGAAGTTGGCGAACAGCTCGAGCCGGCGGAGCCCGCCCACCTCGCTCTCGAGAGGCGACCCGGTCGCGAACGGCGAGAGGATCACGCTGGCTTTCGGGAGCGCGAGGAACGAGTCGGCGTTGCCGTCGTCGAGGCCACCGATCCGGTTGCGGACGTCGAACCGGAAGTACTCGAAGCGCGCGGCCCCGACCAGGCGAAGCCACGGGAGCGGCGCGACGTCGAGCTCGACGTAGGGCGCGACCGAGAGCTCGCGCACCCGGTCGTCGCTCGTGAATGCGGCGATGTTGCGGCGCGTCTGGGGGCCGAGCCGGACCCGGGCGTCGTCGAAGCGCCACTCGAGCCCCGCGCGGACGCGTCCCGGAACCGGCCCGTCGAAATGCTCGCGGTACTCGCTGCGACCACCCGCATAGAGCCGGTCGTCCTTCTGGATGATCCCGTCACCGGCGACCGGGTCGCCGAGTCGGAAGGTGAAGTTCGAGAACAGATCGAGATCGTAGTAGACGGCGTAGGCCGAGCTGCGGAAGAGTCGACGTTCCGAGGGCTGCCACTCCACGGCGAACTTCCCCTGGAAGCGTCGGGTGTCGCCCCCCTCCGTCGGATCGAACGAACCGAAGCGTGAGATCTGCCCGTCGATCGCCCGCTCGGGTACGAGTCCCGACGCGTTCCAGTTCGCCATGTAGCCGAGCAGATGGCCCGAGATCTCGAGACCGGGCCGGAGCTCGAGGGCGCCGCGCGCGAACAGGCTGTAGCGCCAGAGATCCTCCTGGTTCCGGAACGGCCCATCGGTATGGTAGGCCTCGACCGAGACCAGTGCTTCGGCCGGCCCCCCCGGTGCGAAGGGCCCGGTGCGTGGCGACAGGAGCGAGAGGGTTCGCAGGGTGTCGAACGAGCCGCCTTCGACCTGGACCAGCGACTCCTCGAGGCTCGCGCGCGGCACGAGCTCGATCGTCCCCGCCGTCGCGAAGTCGCCGAACTCGGCGTAGTAGGGCCCCTTCCAGGCGTCGATCCGCTCGATGAGCTCGGGGGTGACGAAGTGCAGGTCGATGAAGCCCTGTCCGTGCGCATGGCTGCGCAGGTTGATCGGCACCCCGTCGAAGTACACGAGCAGGTCGGTTCCGTGATCCGCGTCGAAGCCGCGGAGGAAGTACTGCTCGGCTTTGCCGCCCCCGGTGTGCTGTGCCGTGACCACGCCGGGCACGGCTTCGAGCAGCTGCCCCCCGCTCTCGAGGGGACGGAGCTCGAAGTCGCTCGCGGGCACCGTCAGCGTCGACGACGCATTCGTCGGCCGCCGCTCGCGTACCGTCAGCCGATAGACGGGGTCGGCCTGAGCCGACGGGCCGGCCGAGGCCGGGTTCGACGACGGATCGGCCGCCAGGGCCGTCTCCGGGATGCCCAGAACCAGCCAGGCGGCGCTGGCGGCGGCGAGCAGTCGTCGGCGAAGCCTGGGGTACATCGGCGCGCACCGTAATGCTGCCGGGCAACTCCGACCATGGATCGGATTTCACCAGCTCGTCGTCCAGGCGAGCAGCTCGCCGAGCAGGTGCTCCATGCCGTGGTGGATCGGGCCGGACAGGGAGAGAGCCACCGCCACGCACCAGGCCGCTCCGGCGATCCAGAGCCAGCGGCTCGCCGGGGCGACCTCCGGCTCGACGAGGGCACGGATGCGCGCGGCCGTATCTCCGGCGCCGAATGCGCGACCCGTCGCGATGGCGGGATCCGGCAGCGTCGTCGACCGGAGGCACCGTTCCACGTCGAGGAGGGTCTCGGCCACGGCGAGGCGATCGCCGAACCGCTTCCCGGCTTCCTCGTCGCAGGCCTGCTCCTGGGCGAGCTCGAGCGCTCCCAGTACGCGGGTGCGGACCGGCGGGAGATGTCCGACCGACAGGAGGCCGGCGACCCAGGAGCGCAACGCATCGCGTCGCTGCCGGTGGGCCTCCTCATGGGCCAGGACGATCTCGGTCTGGCGCGCGGCAAGGTGGCGTTCGAGACCGGTCGAGAGCAGGACCCGGGGTCGCCAGATCCCGATACAGAGAGCGAAGGGGCGGTCCGACTCCACGCGGGTCACGTCCCCGGCATCGCAGCCGACGGTCCCGGCCTCGAGCGCCTGGAGCTCCCCCGTGCGGCGACGCAGGCGTCGTGCAGCGAGGATCGTGGCCGAGAGGACGACCACGATCGATGCCGAGAGCGTGGCGGCCGAGAGCACGGAGAGGGGTGCTGCCGGGTGGGCCAGGCAGAGATGGGCGTGCCCGGGATGCGCGTGACAATGGTCGTTGGCGACGCCCATCGCGGCGAGGGCGCCCGGCAGGAGGCAGAGGCCGACGATGCCGGTGGGAGTCCAGCTCGGCGCCGTCGCGAAGAGCCAGAGAGCGCGCGCGCGGTCGCGCGGCGAACGTTTGCGGAGCCATGTTCCGATCCCCGGCCAGATGGCGCCGATCGCCACGGAGGTGGCCCCGGCCACCAGGAGCCAGGCGAGCGTCGTGTGGGCGAGCGGCCCGATCAGCGATGCCATCAGCCGCTCGTCCGATCGAGCGAGCGACGGCGGGCGCGAACCAGCGCCTCCAGGCTCTCGAGTTCGTCGGCACCGACGCTCGCGGCGAAGTCGACGAAGGCGGCCAGGAGGCTGCCCTGGCCTGCGCCGGGCAGCTCGGCGGCCAGCCCGTCCAGGCAGCGAGCCATCCATTGACGGCGGGTGAGGCTCGCCTCGTAGACGAACGCCCTTCCCAGTTTCCTGCGGTGAACCAGGCCTTTACGGCGCAGACGCTCGAGCGTCGTCTGAATCGTGTTCGGGGACAGGTGGCGGGCGCGTTCCACCCGTTCATGAACGCCTCGCACGTCGGCGTCGCCGCCTTGCCAGAGCGCGGCGATCACGTCGCGCTCGAGCCGACCGAGGCGGGGCAGGGCGTCTTCGGACATCGGATCGCGGCTCCTGAGATCGGTTGG
>CAYYUT010000414.1:0-3829 GCA_964474935.1 uncultured Spirochaetales bacterium | reverse complement strand
GGGCGCGAGCTCGATGCGCGTCAGACCGAGCTGATCGTCACCTTCCTCGAGACCCTGACGGGCCGGATCGACGAACGCTACGTGGCCGAGCCGAGCCTTCCCGCCAGCGGTCCCGACACGCCGGCCCCCGATCCAAGCTGAGGAAGCGCAGACGCATCGCGAAGCGAAGCGACAGACGGGTCTCGTCACGAGCGCGCGCGGCCGTCCGCGAGCGGTCAGCCCTTCAGGTTGACCAGCCGGCCCTTCAGGTCGAGCTCGGACGCGAGAACCCGCAGTGAGGCCTGCGCCTGCCGCTCGGCCAGGATCTGATCGGCCAAGGCGCGCGCCAGATCGAGCGGGGCTGGAGTGCCCTCGCGGAACACGAGCGTCGCCACACCTCCGCCCGCACGGGACAGCGTCTGGGTGCCGAGCGCGCACACGTCGCCGCTGCCGGCCTGCGACGGACCGTGGGCGCGGGTGCGCAGCCGGGTGACGGCGGCCGCCAGGCCCGACCGGGCGATCGATGTGGTGCCGAATCCCATCGAGGCTTTCCCCGAGGGTTTTTCGACCCATCATCGCGACGCCTTGAGACACCCCGGAATGTCGTGGAAATCCAATGACCTAGGGATCTTCGGGGGCCGGGGAGGCGTCGGTCCCGTGTGAATCCACCTGCTCGAGCCCCACGACCAGCACCTCGTCGTCGATGCGGGTCTCCCGCACCTCGGACGCGGCGCCGGGCGCGACGCCGAGCTCCACGTCGGTCGCCAGGGTCTCGCGTGCGAGGGCCTCCACGCGAGGTCGGATCGCGGCGAGCAGCTCCTCCGATCCCTGGAGACGGAGCCGGATCCGTCCCGTGTACTCGAGGTCGAGCTCCTTGCGCAGATTCTGGACGCGATTGACGACCTCGCGGAAGCGACCCTCGGCCACCAGCTCGGGCGTGAGCGCGGTCCGCAGCACCACCACCCCGGCCGAGCCGCTCGCCGCCGCGAATCCCTCGCGCGCTTCGAGCGACACCGAGATCTCCTCGGCGCCGAGCTCGAGCGCCTCGCCCTCCACCTCGATCTCGGCGCGCCCGGTCCGTTCGAGCTCGGCCATGAGCTTGGCCCCGTCGGCGTCGGCGAGCGCCCGTTTCAGGGCGGGCATGCGCTTCCCGACCCGCGGACCGAGCGCCCGGAAGTTCGGCTGCACCCGATAGGTGACGTACTCGTCGGCGCGAGCGGCGAAGTGCACCTCGTGCACGTTGAGCTCTTCGCGCATCAGGTCGGCGTGCGCATCGAGGGCGTCGCGGAGCGAGGGGTCGGCGAGGACGAGATCGGCCCGCTCGAGCGGTTGGCGCACGCGCAGCTTCTCGGCGGTCCGGACCTGGAGTCCGAGCGACACGAGCTCGCGCACCTGTCGCATGCTCAGGGAGAGCGCCTCGTCGATCACGCCGAGGTCGGCATCGGGGTAGTCGCACAGATGCACGCTCGGCTCGGAGTCATCCGCCCTCGGTCCGCGCACGAGGTTCTGCCAGATCTCCTCGGTCGCGAACGGGAGGAAGGGCGCGAGCAGTCGGGCGAGCGTCACGAGCGACTCGTAGAGCGTCCAGTGCACGTCGAGCTTGTCCGGCCCGAGGCCGGGGGCCCAGAAGCGTTGGCGGCTTCGCCGCACGTACCAGTTCGAGAGTCCATCCACGAACTCGGCCAGCGCGGTGGCCGCCTCGTACGACCGGAAGGCGTCCATCTGTTCGATCACGCGAGAATTCGTGAGGGCGAGCTCCGAGAGGATCCAACGGTCCAGGAGCGCCCGTTCGGCCGCCGGACGGCGTCCCTCGCGGCACCGCTCGTCGCCGGGGTCGAAGCCGTCGATGTTCGCGTAGATCGTGAAGAAGGCGTAGACGTTGCGCAGCTTCATCGGTAGATCGCGCTGCTGCTGCCGCACCGCCGTGAGTGAGTGGCGGGTCGGGTTCCAGGGCGGGTTGGCGGCGTAGAAGAACCAACGGAAGGCGTCGGCGCCGGGCGCCGGCGTGGACGGATCCTCCAGAAATACCTTCACGCCCGAGGGAAGCTGGGGCACTTCGGGCGGCAGGGTCTCCGTCCCGTGCGGGGCGAGCTCGACACCGAGACGCGCCCGGTCCTCGGGCGCGAGCCGGACCACGCGCCGCGGCAGCTTCTCGGGAAAGAGCTCGAGCCAGATCGCCTCTTCCTCGGCGTCGCGCCGATAGGCACGCACGCGCGCGCTGCTGCCCGCGAGGTCCAGACCCTCGTAGTCCTCGCGCGCGATCGCCGCCCGGCCCGGTTCGACGGGCGGCGGGTTCTCTCCTCCGTCGACGACCGCGAACTCGAGCCGCACCCGATCCAGGATCAGCTCGGGAGGCGTGTAGTTGCCCTTGCTCTTGGATTCCTTCTTGCCGGAGCGGTCGCTCACGTGGCCGAGCACGATGCAGGTCTTGTAGGGGTGCGGCTTCGGCGCATCCTCGAAGAGCAGGGTCGAGACCCAGAGCAGCGAATTGAACCAACCGCGCGTCTGGTCGATCGCCTCGCTGATGAAGTCGGCCGGAAACGACTGCTCGAAGGCCGCCCGTCCCTGATGCGGATGCCCGAACTGGGCGAACGGCATGCAGCCCGAATCGAACCACGCGTCGATCACCTCGGGGACCCGGCGATAGGTGCCGGGCTCGCCCGGGCGCGCCCACGAGACGTCGTCGATCCAGGGCTTGTGCACCCGGAGATGGGGCGAGAGACCAGGATCGTCGGCCCGCGCCCGCTCGAAGCTCGCGAAGGCATCCGGGTTGCGCTCGAGGATCTCGGCGACCGAGGCGGGCGCCTCCATTCGACCGGTCTCGTCGTTCACCCAGATGTTGAGGGGTGTGCCCCAGAACCGCTCCCGCGAGAGCGCCCAGTCGACGTTGTTGCGCAGGAAGTCACCGAAGCGTCCGTCGCGAATGTGTTCGGGGAGCCAGTGGATCGCGGCGTTGTTGGCGAGGGCGTCGCGCACCCGTTCGGTCGTGCGCACGTACCAGGTCGGCCGCGCGTACTGGATCAGTGGATCCTGCTCCGAACGCCAACAGAACGGATACTCGTGCCGGTAGGTCTCGCTGTGCCAGAGCAGCCCGCGCTCGCGCAACTCGCGCGCGAGGTCGCGGTCGCATTCCTTGACCCAGCGCCCGGCGTACGCGGGCGGCGACACCGACGGGTCGAAGCTCCCGTCGGGCCGCACTGCGCAGAGCAGCGGGAGCGAGGCATCGTGGCGCTGCTCCTGCCGCAACACCTCGGAGTCGACCTCACCGAATGCCGGCGCGACGTGCACGACACCCGTCCCGGATTCGAGCTCCACGAAGTCGGCCGCCACGATGCGCCAGAGGTCGGCCCGAGGATGGGTCTCGCGCCACCAGTCGAAAGGCGGCAGGTAGCGGCGTCCGACGAGCTCGCTTCCCGGGATGCGTCGGATGCGCTCGATGGAGCGCCCGGTCTTCTCGGCCAGACTCTCGACGAGCGCGTCCGCCACGATCGACCGCTGCGTGCCGTCGCGAATCTCGGCGTAGGTGATCTCGGGTCCGACGGCCGCGAAGCTGTTCGATGGGAGGGTCCAGGGCGTCGTGGTCCCGGCCACCAGCGCGAGCTCGGGGTCGTCGGCGAGCGGCAGACGGACGTAGACCGAGGGGTCGTCGACGGTCTTGTAGCCCTCGCCCACCTCGGCAGCCGAGAGCGCCGTTCCGCCCTGGGCCCACCACCACACCACCTTGTGCCCCTGATAGAGGGCCCCCTTGCGAAAGAGCTCGGCGAGCGCCCACCAGACCGATTCGACGTACGACTGGTGGTAGGTGACGTAGGCCGTGTCGAGATCGATCCAGAAACCCAGCTTCTCGGTG
>CAYYUT010000413.1:0-3830 GCA_964474935.1 uncultured Spirochaetales bacterium | reverse complement strand
GCGGGGGCGCGCGTCACCGCTACTGCGCCGAGCGAGCGACGCCTAGCGTCGGGACGCCCCGGGCGGTGGTCCACGCGGCTCCGAGCCGTCGTGGGGCGGCCCTTCAGGCGGCCGGCGCCGCAGGCAGCCAGAGCGTGAAGGCGGCCCCTCCGCCCGGGCGGTTGGCGACATCGATGCGACCGCCATGGGCCGTGGCGATGTCCCAGCTCAGGCTCAGACCGAGGCCGGTCCCCTGGCCCGGCGGCTTGGTGGTGAAGAACGGGTCGAAGAGCTGGGCCAACTGATCGGGTGCGATCCCGGGCCCCCGGTCGAGCACGGCGAGCGCGACGCCCCGGTCGGAAGGGACGATCTCGATTTCGATCCGGGGGTTCTCCCCGTCCGCCTGGACGGCGTTCACGAGCAGATTGAGGATCACCTGGACGAGCTGTCCCTCGTCACCGAGCACCGGCGGCACGGCCCGCGCACGGATGTGGATGGCCTCCGGCCGCAGTCCGGCCCGCGCGAGCGAGGCCGCCCGCTCGGCCACGCCCGCGAGCCCGACCGGTTTCCACTCGCTTTGCGGCGCGTCGTTCCGGGCAAACCGCCGCAGCTGCTCCACCAGCCGCGCGATGCGCTCGAATCCGTCCTGGGTCTCCTGGAGGATCTCGATCGTCTCGGGATCGCGATCGAGCGGATCGATCCGCTTGGCGAGCATCCCGAGATTCGTCCGGATGTAGGCGAGGGGATTGTTCACCTCGTGCGCGATCCCGGCGGTGAGGAAGCCCACGGCCTCGAGTCGTCCGGCGAGGTGGAGACGCCGGGCGGCCGCCTCGGCCTCCGTCCGATCCGAGAGCACGGCGCCCGTTCCCACCTCGATCCCGGAGCGCCGGAGCGAAAAGCAGCGGACCTCGATCCGGCGTTCGCGTTGCGTGCGCGCGCGCTCGAGCGCGTCCGAGAGCGCCTCGCCTTCCGGTCGGTCGCGACCCACCATGCGGCGGGCGGCGGCGTTCGCGCCCACGACGTATCCCTCGAGATCGGCCACGAGCACGCCCGCCTCGAGCTGCTCGAGCACGTCGCCGCGGTCGAGCGGCACGAAGGCGGCGAGCCCCGGATCGATCAGACCGAAGCGGAAGCAGAGGGCGCTCGCGGCCAGGAGCAGGGGCGTCGGATCGAACCCGTGGATGGCTCCGCCCAGGTAGGCGGCGTTCCCGGCCAGGGGGATGAAGATGGCCGCGGCGACCATTCCGGTTCGTCGCAGCCCGAAGCGGCGGAGTCGCAGCGCGGCGCGCGCGTAGAACACCACCCCGAGGCTGAGCAGCGTGTAGTTCCAGGCCACCTGGAGCTCGAAGAGTGGCCCGCGCTCGTAGGGGGTGACCGAGTAGTCGGTCCACCAGCGCGCCTCGTCGACGTAGAGGCTCGCATAGCATGCGATCGGCACCGCGAGGAGCAGCGGAGCCAGCCAGGTTCGCCCGAGCCAGTCCGTCGCCCGCGCCGACTGGAGCGAGAGCCAGAGCCAGGCCACGCCCACGAAGCAGATGCCGAGGAACATCACGCGGCGGGCCACCACGAGCCCGGCGGGCGTATCCGCCACCTGCCACAGGATCTCGCCCGCCACCCAGAGGCTGCAGCAGGCGCCGAGCAGTCCGACGGCGAGCGCCTGCGGGCGCCGGCCGGCCGAGCCCATCAGCGCGGCGAGGGTGATCCAGGCACAGAGCGTGAACGAGGCCAGCAGGCCGGCCGCGTAGAGCATGTCCCCGTTTCGGTTCTCGGGTGTCCGGGGTTGAATCCCTCGGGCGTTCCACCGAGGTCCGACGGCCGGTCAGTTCGATAGCGGCGAGACGCGGTCTGGAAGCTCCGCGCCGCCAGCGAACCGACGCCCACCTGCGAGGGTCGGGATCGGCAAGCCGTGTTGGTGGTCGATCCAGCAGAGAGCAACGCCCGCGGGCCGCGCCGCGCCGTCCCGTGGCCAGCACGGTGTCGCTGACCGTTGCCCGGAGAATGTCTGTCGTCGCGGCTCTCGACGCCGGATTCGAGCGCTGGGACCCGAGAAATTCTCCCGAAGAGTTTCCAATGGGGGCAAGCCCTCCGGCCCTGACACGACCCTCCCGCTTGGCCTGTCCCACAGGGGATGGTCACTAAACACAGTTGAACCGGGAAGAACACGGGAGAACCGCTATGGCAGAAAAGGACGCCTTCTCGGTGCGGCTCGAGCCCGAAAAGCGCGCGCAGCTCGACCGCCTTGCCACCCGCATGGACCGGCCGCGTAGCTACCTCGTCAGCCAGGCCATCGACCAGTTTCTCGAGTACCACGCCTGGAAGCTCGAACGCGTCGAGGAAGGAAGAGCCGCCGCCGACTGCGGCGAGCTCGTCGCCCATGAGGATCTCTTCGGAGAGCTTCGTCGCCGGTACCGCGCGAAGCCCCAATGAACCTGGCGTGGACCAGGCCGGCCGAGAACGACCTCACCGACATCCTCGACTGCATCGCCGAGGACGATCCCCCGGCAGCACTGGGCACGGTCGATCGGATCGAAGCCGTCGCGCTGCGCCTTGTCGACTTCCCGCTCTCCGGCAGGGAAGGCTCCGTTCCCGATACGCGCGACCTGCCGATTCCCGGACTGCCCTTTCTCCTCATCTACCGCGTCCGGGACAGCAGCGTTGACGTCCTTCGTGTCCTTCACGGCGCCCGTCAGTGGCCGCCGGCCTAGGGAGCCATTCCACCATGTCCGATGATTCCGCCGCACCTTCCGGCAACGTCACGCGCCTCCGGAGCGGGAGTGCCCGGCTCACGCTACGAAATCTTGGAGCCGTTGCGGTCGGTCTTGGTGGGTTGCACAAGCGCCTGGTTCGCCCGCCCTACCCAGCGCCTACCTCGATCTTCGCCACATCGGGGTACTCCGATCACCCCGCGAAAAAATGGAGCCGACGGGCGGATTCGAACCGCTGACCTGCTGATTACGAAGATCGGTACACCCGGCCCCCGGGTGAAGGCTCGCTCAGGCGTCTACGAGCTCGATCTGAAGACGCAGCCCCAGGATCTCCACCGCCCGTGCCAGGGTCTTCAGCGTCACCGATTGGTTCTCGGGGTCGAGCAGCCGGTCGAGCTGGGCGCGGCTCGTGTTCATCCGTCGGGCGAGCGAGGCCTTGGTCACGCGTCGGTCCTTCATCGCCTTGGCGAGCTGCCAGGCCAGTTCCTTCTTGACTGCCCTGGCCGTGGCCTGGTCGAGCCGGCCTTCCTCCTCGAGGAAGCCATCGAGCGAGGAGCCGCGGTGCGGGTTGGTCCTTTTCCTGTTGTTCATCGTGCTCTTTCCAGTTGGCTTCGCAGTTGGATTCGCCGAACCCGGCCCGTACGTGTATCAAGTTTGGTACTACCATCGAGCCAACCCACTCCCACGTGCGAGAGGGGGCGCGGGCCGCGGTATTCTCGGACGCGCCGGCCGTCGATGGTGCCGCCCGGGGCGTCGCTCCCGCGCGGCGGAGAGGCCATGAAAGAAGTCGAACAGGCCCCGCCCGACAACGTCGTGGCGGCTTACGTCGCAGGCGTCGATCGCACGCTCATCGCGAAGAACCTGGGCCTCTCGGTCGAGGAGCGCTTCCTCCAGCTCATGGAGCTCCAACGCTTCGCGGCGGAGCGCGCGCGCGCCGGGCGCGAGGCCGGCGAACGGTGATCGACTACCGGGCCGTGCTCCAGGCCCTTGCAGAGGCCCGGGTCGATTTCATCATCGTCGGGGGCGCCGCTGCCACGGCTCATGGTGCGGCGCGGCTGACCCAGGATCTCGACATCGTCTACGCACGGGACGCGGAGAACCTCGCGCGTCTGGCCGCCGCCCTCGCGCCCCCCGACCCGTATCTGC
>CAYYUT010000412.1:0-3831 GCA_964474935.1 uncultured Spirochaetales bacterium | reverse complement strand
GGAGCGAATGCCTCGCCGTGGACTTCACAGATCAGGAGGACGACCGAGTGGTCGAGGACGCCCGGCTCGGGCGGGGGCAGCCAGTGGCGCGCGATGCGCGCGGATGGGATCCCCGGCCGGAGCCACGGGAGCCACAGGCCGGGTGTCGCGACATCGAGCGCGGGAGCTCCGTCGGCGGCCTGCGGCGGAAGGATCTCGCCGTCGGCGCCACAGCCTTGGCACTCGCAGGCGAACGACGTCGGAGCGGAGTCGCCGGGCTCCGGCTCGGGCGCCGCGGGATGATCGGTCGCGTGGCAGGCGGGCAGGGTCGAATCAGCGCTCCCCCAGAGCGCGCTCCAGCCTTCGCCCGAGAGGCAGTGAGGACAGGCCAGCCCCGAGAGGGTCACCAGCGCGAGCGTGGCCGCGGCCCCGTGCTTCCAACGCCGTGCGAGGAGGGTGGTGGACTGCATACGGCCCCGAACGTAGCGGAGCCGGGTCCGTCGTCGATCCTCGGTCGATATCGCCAGGGTCGGGCGGGGCTCCACCTCGGAGGGCTCGCTACCAGCGCCAGCGGAAGGCGAGGCTGGCGCTCTGGGCGAGCTCGTTGTCGGCCCAGTCGGCCTCGTAGCGCAGTGCCAGGCCGAGGCGCTCACCCCGCTCCAGGGTCAGGCCGAGCTGCGTGTTCCAGGTCTGCCGCACCGGGGCGTCGGCGCGGCTCGTGAACTCGGCGCCCCCGGCATCCACGAGCGCGGCAGCGATCCGAGGGCGGTCGTCGATGAATTCGTGGGTGCGGCGCATGGCCAGGGTCGGGCGGAGGCGGCCGAGAGGCGTGCGGATCGCGCCTCCGATGCGGGCCCCGACGAGCGCGCGCAGCGAATGGGTGCGGCGCTCGTCGACAGAGAGATTCGCGGCACCGGCCCCGTTCTCGTCGAAGCCCTCTTCGTCGAGGAAGAAGTACTGGAGGCCCAGGGTGGGTCCGACGTCGATCGGGCCGAAACGGGCCGCGTAGGCCGTCTCGTAGGCGAGGCTCACCTGGTGGGCGCGATGGTCGCTCCGCGCCTCGCGGTCGAAGCTGCCGATCTCGACGCTGCGCTCGGTCTCGTAGAAGTGGAGCCCGTAGTGTATCTGTGCGTCGACGGAGAAGGGTCCGCGGGTGTAGCCGGTGTAGAGCCCGAGCTGCCCGGCGAGGTCCCGGGCATCGCCGGACTGCTTCTCGAGCAGGGCATCGGTGTGGTGCGCGCTCAGCGAGAGGCCGGCGAGGAGGTGCTCGCCCAGGTGACGGTCGAGGCCGAGGGTGAGGCCCGCGGTGGGGGCCCGGAGGCCGGCGCGCTCGAGCCCCAGGCGGCTGCGGGCGGTGTCGGAGTCGAGGGCCAGTCCGAAGGCGCGCCCCCAGGCCTCGAACCCGTGCCACGAGAGGCTCGGGCTCGAGACGGCGCCGGGGGTGGGCCAGGCGGCCAGTCCGCGCTCGCGGGCGCGTCGCTCCTCGATGCGTCCGGCGACGGCGAGCAGCCCGGCGCGGGCCTGGGCCCGGGCGAGACGCGAGGTCCACGAATAGCTCTCGGCGTGGAGCTGATCGAGGGCATCTCGGTAGGCGGCCTCGTTCGAGACCCCGTCGAGGGCCTCGAGCAGGGTCGCGGTGTCGCCGGAGGCGGAGCTGCGCAGATCGTCGAGGGTGGCGGCGACGGCGCGCTGCAGGGGCGTGCCGGCGAGGGAGGCGTAGCTGCTGCGCTCGAGGGTGAGGAAGACGTTACTGGCGTCCTGGCCGAGGCTGGCCGTGAAGACGGCACCGAGGCGCGAGGTGTCGAGGCCGTCGAAGCTCCCGGTGACGCCACCCGCGGCGGTGAGGATCGTGTAGGTGGTGCTCGCGCCGCCGATGTCGTCGAGGACGATGGGCTGGACGAGCCCGCCGTTGAGGGTGGCGGTGTTGCTGGCCTGGACGAGATCGCTCTGGCCGAGGGCGTTCACCTCGACCTCGAGGACCGAGCCGGGATTGGCGACGAAGTCGGTGACCATGAGGGTGCCGATCGAGTTGCCCGGCGCGACCCTTCCCCCCGAGTTCGAGATGAGGGTGCCCGTGATGCTTCCCGTGCCGGATGCGGTACCTCCCGCGTCGACGGACACTCCGCCCGTCACTCCGATCCCTCCGTCGAGCGTCGCACTAGGGCCGATCGTCAGAGATCCCGCGAGCGTGCCGCTTCCGGTGAGGGTCCCGCCGAGAAGCTGGGTGTTGGTGACCGTCGCGGTGCCATCGAGGGTGAAGGTCCCACTGTTCAGGTTCATCGCCTCGAAGTCGACGATGTCATCGCTGAGACTGAAGCTCCCGTCCGTGCCGAGAGTGATCTCGAGTGTATCGGTCCCAGATCCGCCGTCGATTTCGCCGCTGATGAGCGATCCGTTCTGGAGCGTCACGCTGTTGGTGCCGCCCGCGAGCAGAATGGCGTGATCGGGCGCCTGGAGCACGCCGCTGCTCACCACCGTCGAGTTGCTGCCGAGGCTGATCGCGTTCCCCGACGTACCCGTCAACAGGATGCTCCCCGAGTGGGTGACCGCGATGCCGTCGTCGTCGGAGAGGATTCCCGTCACGATGGCCTGACTCGACGAGATCGAGCCGGAGTTCACCACCGTCCCGTCGTCGGCGTCGATCGAGATGCCCCCGCTGATGGCGCCGTTCAAGACCACCGAACCGGAGTTGGCGATCGAGGACCCGTCTCCCTGGGCGTTCAGAGCAGCTACCAACGCGTTGTTGACCGTCAGCGTTCCGGCGTTCGTGATCACGGCGTCTGCGGCAGTCGTCTGGATCACGGCCCCCCCGCCACCGTTCATCGTGATCACGCCGTCGGACTCGTTCGTGATCACATCCCCGACGCCGTCTGCGTTGATGGCCACGAGCAGGGATCCGCCGACCGTGACGGTTCCCCGATTCGTGATGCGGTGACCCGCGCTGGCGTCGGTGTCGATGGCCGATGTGGCGTTCTGGGTCACCGAGAGGGCGCCTGTGTTCTCGAAGGTGGCGTTTGCACCATCGAGCAGGACGCCGGTCGAGCCGGCTCCGGGGGTCGCGATGGAGCCGGCATTCGTGACGGCGCTACCCGCGCCGACGATGATGCCTTCCTCGCTGGCGCCCGAGGTCGAGATGGCCGCCCCCGCCTCGACGACGACCAGGCTGTTCTCGTCCACGTCGATCGTGTTCTGGACGGTGGCGCCCGAGCCGACGGTGATCGTGAGACCGTCCTCGGTGCCGGCCCCGAAGCCGTCGGCATCGGTGGCCGAGCAGGTCACCGCGTTGCCAACCTGGGCACAGTCGGCCCCAGCCGGCGCCACCCACGAGACGACGGAAGCGAGGCAGACTATCCATAGCGCTGCTCGCGCGATCAGATGCGGCTTCCCTGCCACGGGACTTGGCCCCCTCGAACCGATTGGTCAATCGGTCGGTCCGGGGCCCGGGCTTAGACATCTTCGTTGAGCCGGCGCACTGCGGGTCCAGCCGGACGCCCCCCGTCCAGGCCGCGTCCGCGACTGCGGTACCGTCGACCCGGAAAGCCTTTACGCGCCGGCAGGTTCCGACAGGTCTTCGTCCCCCACCGGCCCGAGATCGCCGATCATGCACCTGGGCCGACGGCGCAAGAAGTGAGCGAGCTTGCGTGGGGTGCGTTGCGAGGGCCTGCAGGGCGCGGCAGTGAGGTGCCGCGACGGCGGCGGGCGGCCCCGATGCGGCCCCTCGGCGAAGCGCCGCGGGCGCCACCTCCTACTCTCGCCAGTCGTCGCCCGGCATGATGCGCTTCATGAACTCGTCGAAGAGCGGGACCGTGAAGGCCGTGTCGCCATGGCTCGGGCTCCAGACCATCCCCTTGG
>CAYYUT010000411.1:0-3848 GCA_964474935.1 uncultured Spirochaetales bacterium | reverse complement strand
CGGGCTCGGGTCGGGCTCCGATGAGGCTCGGGTCGGGCGACTTGACCGTCCGGCGCGGCTCTGGTGACTTCCCGTCGATTGGATGCGGAGGTCTCCCGATGCCTGCGAACCCCCCGGACGACACGCCCCGGATCAGCCCCTATCTGTTCTACCAGGACGTGGCGGGCGCGCTCGAGTTCCTGGCGCGCGCCTTCGGGCTCGAGGAGCGGATGCGCATCACGGGCAATGGCGGCGTGATCGAGCACGCCGAGATGACGCTCTCGGAGGGCGTGGTGATGCTCGGCTGCCCGGGGCCCGACTATCGGAATCCGGATCGCCTCGGCGCGCTCACGCAGTGTCTCTACGTCTACGTCGACGACCTCGACGCCCACTTCGAGCGCGCGAAGGCCGCGGGTGCCACGATCGTCGACGAGCCGGCCGAGCAGTTCTATGGCGACCGACGCTATTCGGTGAAGGATTGCGAGGGCCACTTCTGGTTCTTCGCCGAGCACGTCCGCGACGTGCCCCGCGCCGAGCTCGACCGGGCGTCGCGGTAGACACGTCGGGCCCGCAGCTGCTCAGCCCACCGGACCGAACGATTCGGTGTGGATCCGACTGGCCGAGACCCCGCGCCGCTCGAGCTCGTTCTGGACGTCGGCCATGAAGCCGACCGGTCCGCACAGGAAGTACTGCGCCCCGGGATGGTCGACGAGCTCCGCCAGGAGGGTGCCGTCGATGCGCCCCACCCGGTCGTGGTCGACGTCGCCTTGCCGGGGCTGGCTGTAGGACGTGTGCACCCGGATCCCCGGACGTCGGGCCGCGGCCTCGCGGACCTCGTGGGCCAGGGGATGGTGTCGGCCGTCGCGCGCGCCGTGGACGAACCAGACGGGTCGCTCCCCGGGCTCGCCGGCGAGCGCGTGCAGCATGCTCACCATCGGCGTGATGCCGACCCCGGCGCTCACCAGCACCACCGGGCAGCGGGTGCAGCCGATCACGAAGTCGCCTGCCGGTCGTCGGCTCGAGAGGATCGTCCCCACCTCGGTCGCGTCGTGCAGATGGCGGGATGCCAGTCCCTCGGGCTCGCGCTTCACGCTGATCCGGTAGCGTGCGTCGCGCGGACTCCCCGAAAGGGTGTAGGTGCGTCGCACGGGCGCGCCGCGGTCCGCCAGCTCGAGCTCGATCGGAAGGTGCTGGCCGGCTTCGAAGGGCTCGAGCGGCCCGCCGTCCCGCGCCTCGAACACGAACGAGGTGACGTCGGCGCTCTCCGGTCGCTTCTCGACCAGTCGGAGCGAGCGCACCGAATCGGCCTCGGCCTCCCAGCGAAGGGGCAGCGCGGAGGGCAGCTCGACGATCTCCTCGATGTCGATCGCGACCAGTCGGCGCGCGCCCGGGAAGCGTGCGACAGCCTCCGAATCCCAGTCGATCCGGGCGCTGCCCGTCAGCTGGAGCATGCTCCCCGATACGAAGTCGACGAAGAGCAGGCCGACCCGCGGGTTGAGCACCAGGTTCCCGATCGTGTTGAAGTGGTTGTTCCCGGCGTAGTCGGGGAAGACGATCCGATCGTCGCCGACCACCCGGACGAAGCCCGGGTCGCCACCGCGGTGCGAGGCATCCATGCCATGCGTCGGGTCGTCTCGTCGGTCGCCGTACCCGCTCGCGACGAAGAAGGTGTCGGCCGCCTCGATCCAGGCACGCTGTGCGGCGGTGAGCCGACGCGAGCGCAGCGGCTCGCCCGCCGGCTCGTCGGCGACGCGGCGCCAGGCGCGCTCACGGATGTACTGGGGGCAGTTGCCGAAGGTCTGGTCCACCGCACACACGAGTGTGTCGTCGCGACGCTCGGCGATGCGCACGTTCACGCGGTTGCGTCGCCGCGTGGTGAACTCGATGCCCAGGAGCCCGAGGTCGGCGCCTTCGGCCAGCGCGTCTTCGAGCGCATCGCCCGCGACCGGCCGCGCCGCGATCGCGAGCGAGCGAGGATCGGGCGAGGTGACGAAGCCTTCGGGCCCGGTGAGCAGGGTCGCCCAGGGGCGACCCTGCCCGTCGCGTGCTCCGGCCACCAGGAAGGGCAGGGCGGTGTGGAACGCGCGGTGCTCCTCGGGCAGGGAGGGCCGGACGACCTTGCGGGCCCACTCCTCGATCTCGCGGACACCGAGTCGTTCCTGGACCTGCTGCTCACCGGGATGAAAGGGGGATGCACTGCTCATCGTCGGTTCCTCCTCGCTCTCGCCTCCGGCGCGATCCGCTCGAGCCGGATCTGGCCGCGCGTCGCCCTGGGTTCGACGGGGAGCCTACGACTCCACGTCCATGAGATAAATGAAGCAGGATCGATATGATTCATCCGATAAATGGAGTAATCGATCCCCATGGACAAGCTCGCGGCCATGCGCGCGTTCGTCGAGATCGTCGACCGTGGCAGCCTGAGCGCGGCGGCCCGCTCGCTCGATCGCTCGCTCCCTACCCTGGTGCGGACCCTCGCCCAGCTCGAGCGCTCACTCGGCCGCGTGCTGCTCCGCCGCACCACGCGGCGCATGTCGCTCACGGACGAGGGCCGCGTCTATCTCGAGCGCTGCCGGCAGATCCTCGCCGATGTCGAGGAGGCCGAGGCGCTCGTCGGCTCGGGCAGCGGCGAGCTCCGCGGGCGTTTGCGGGTGACGGCCCCGACCCTGTTCGGTCAGATGCACGTGGCCCCGGCCGTCGTCGGGTTCGTGCGCCAGCATCCGGCCGTCGAGGTCGAGCTCCTGCTGCTCGACCGCATCGTCGACCTCGTGGACGAGAGCATCGATGCGGCCCTGCGCATCGCCGCGCTTCGCGACTCCACGCTCGTCGCCTCGTCCGTCGGCGAGGTGCGCCGTGTGGTGTGTGCGAGCCCGGGGCTGATCGCTGCGCACGGCCGACCGGAGCGCCCCGAGGAGCTGGCCGATCGCCCGTGCGTCCGGTTCCGGGGCCTGGTCGCCGGCAACCGCTGGACCTTCCGCGAGGGCGGGCGCCCGCTTGCGGTCGATGTCTCGGGCGCCTTCACCACGAACGACGCGCGCGCGGCCGTCGAAGCCTGCACGGAAGGTCTCGGCTACGGGTTCTTCCTGTCCTACCAGGTCGAGCCTGCGCTCCGTGCGGGCCGGCTCGCCATCGTTCTCGAGACGTTCGAGCCTCCTCCCACTCCCGTCTCCGTGGTCCACGTGGGCTCGCGACTCCTCTCGCCCCGCCTGCGCGCCTTCATCGACTGGCTGAAGCGATCGCTCCGGGAGCGGGCCGAGGGCGTTCGATCGCCCACAACGTCCGACGGCGACGAGTCCGCGCTCGAACCGGAAGGCTGAGGGCACGCGTCCCACCGGGAGGGGGCGGCGCACCCGCACCGCCGACAGTACGGTTCCGGCTCGACAGATTGGAGATCGGATGACACGAGACGCCGAACGCCCGCTCGCGATCGTCGGTGCACCGGGCTCGCCCTACAGCCGCAAGCTCCGCGCCGTGCTGCGCTACCGCCGGATCCCCCACCACTGGCTCGTGCGTGGGAGCCCGGAGGCGCGTGGACTCCCGCGGCCGAAGGTCGACCTCCTGCCCCAGCTCGTAGTGTCGGGCCCGGACGGCACGCTCGAGGCGCGCATCGACACCACGCCGCTCATCCGTCTGCTCGAGGCGCGACATCCGGGCCGCTCGGTGATTCCTCCCGATCCCGCGCTCGCCTTCCTGGATGCACTCCTCGAGGACTACGCCGACGAATGGCTCACCAAGGCCATGTTCCACTACCGCTGGGCCTACCCCCAGGACGTCGCCCGGGCGGCGGCGAGCCTGCCTCGCTGGTTCGGCACCTATCGCCCCGAGGAGCAGGCTGTCGCCATTGGCGAGCAGTTCGCGGCCCTACAGATCGA
>CAYYUT010000410.1:0-3851 GCA_964474935.1 uncultured Spirochaetales bacterium | reverse complement strand
CTTCGAAGCGCACAGTCTGCTCGAAGCGCGAGCGACCGGCGAACGAGATTGGCTGGCGTCGCGGCCGGGACGCCTCGCGCCGGGAGGACCACGAGCCCGACAAGACGCTCCTCCACCAGGTCGTCCGCGAAGAGCTCAAGTCCTTCCCCGCTACTTCATACTCGCGCTGCGGGTGATCGGGGGATCGGGCTGCTGGTGGCGTGGCCGCGCGCGACGCGAGTCGGCTGAGGCGCCGCGCCGCTCCTCGGCGCGGCGCGGCGGGGCTACGCCGGCGCATGCTCGGCGCCGCAGCGCCGCGCCCGTGCCGAGGAGTGCGATCACCAGCGCCAGCTGGCCGAGCAGCGGCAGCGCGGGCACCGGCGTCACGGGGAAGTCATTGGGATCGTTGGGATCGGTGCCCGCCGCAAGCTCGACGTCGTCGTCGAACCCGTCACCATCCGTGTCGCGCAAGAGTGGATTCGTGGAGTGGACGTTGATCTCCTCTCCGTCCGTGAGACTGTCGCCATCGGTATCTCCGAGGTTGGGGTCCGTCAGGTGGACGTTGACTTCGTCGCCGTCCGCGAGCCCGTCCCCGTCGGTATCGGCGTTGGACGGGTCCGTGAGTGAGATTTGTTCCTCGAAGGGGTCGCTGAGCCCATCGAGGTCCGAATCCTCGGGGACGAGGCTCGGAGACCCGAGCGTGACGGCCCCGAACGAGACGCCGGGCGAGGCGGCCAGGATCGGCGCGAAGCCCGGCACGGAGATGTCGAGCACGTAGGAGTCGGCAGTGGGCAGGCCCCCGACCGTGGGGCCCAAGACCGTCGTTGCGTAGAGCGCTCCGTCGGAACCGACCTGGAGGCCGTCGAGGCCGATCACGGCACCGCCACCTGGCGAGAAGGGCGGAGAGGGCGCGGCGATGATGGCCGCCGGTGGCGGTGGCGCGGGAGCGCCGGCGAGATCTCCGAGGAACTGATCGATGAGGATCAGGGCGTCGCCCGTCGCCGTCCCTACGATTCCGAACATGAAGCCCGTCGCCGGGTCGAGCTGCAGGTCGCGGATCGGAAGGAAGAAGCTCATCATGCCCGTCCCGATTGCGGGCGCAGGGCCGGGTGGCGCTGCGAGCACGGGAAGCACGGAGCCGGTGACGGGGTCGACGGTGACGACGATCGAGCCGACCGGAAAGCCGGGAACCAGGCTCGGCGTGAAGTTGTAGATGCCGTAGAGGACGCCGCCCGCACCGACTTCGATGGCATCTACGACGCCACCCGGGGCGACCAGGGGGATCCAGCTTCCCGGCCCGTGCACGAGCGCGGCCGTCGAGAGGACCGCATTGGTGACGTCGTCGATGACGTGGATGGACTGTCCCGCGCCCACGCCGCCCAGGGCATCGACGGCATGCGCGAGCTCGGGCGAACCGCCCACCGAGCCCCAGTCGATGTCGAGGGGCGCGAAGGGCAGGCTCGGCACCAGGGCGTTCAGGGGAAAGAAGATCGGCGGGCCCGGGTGCAGTGGGTTGATCTCGAGCTGGATGGCTCCCGGTACATCGGTCCCGACGAGACCGATGGTGCGTGTCAGGCTCGACGGAAGCGCGATGCCCGTATTGACGCCGGTCGCCGTTGCCGTCCCGGCCCCGGGAAGGCCGGGCGCGACGATCGCCATCCAATCCCCGGCCGTGAAGATCGAAGGGCTCGCTCCCTCGTCATCTCCCGCGATGGCGAAGAGCGTGCCACTCACCGGCTCGAATTCGATACCGGCGACGTCGATCAGGGAGGAGGCCCCGTCGGTGACAGGGGTCGAGGCGGTCGCGACGCCGGTGACCAGGCTCAACGTGAGGATCGCGCTCGGAACGAGTCCCTTGCCCGTCGAGGCGAGCATGCCACTCGCCGGCGAGTAGGCGAGATCCGTGACCTCCGCGCCGGGCGCCAGCGGCGCGACCGGGAAGGGGGCCACGGGGGTGACGGTACCGGTCGCGATGGCGACTACGACCAGATATCCGCCCGAGCCGTCGTCGAAGACACCGTAGAGGACGGGCTCGGGAACGGGCACGCCGGGCAGGGGCGGGACGGGTATCGGGACCACCGGCCCATATGCGAGCGCCGTGAGTCGCCCGGGTGTTCCGGCGAGCCAGCCGACCGGAGTGACCGGGAGGAGGGCGAACCCCGAGCTATCGTGGATCGAGATCGTCGCGAGGCTGCCGAGGTCATCGGCGACGACGAGGCCCGACATCCCGTACGCGCTCGCTGTGACACTTCCCGGGATACCGGACGCCAACGTCGAGATGACGGTCGCGTCCCCCGTGGTCTCGTCGACTCGGTAGCCGCCGATGTCCGATGTGGCAAAGATCGCCGCCGCCGCGTCGAACGGGCTGGAAAGGAGAAGGAACAAGGGGACGATCCAGACGGGTAGCCAACGAGCCATCGGTATCACCTCGATCGAAGTCGTATGGGGAAAAGGCGCATTCCGCATAGTCTGACCAGAGTGATGTCACGCGAGAGTTTCGGGACCGCGGCGATTCCCGGAAGCCTCGATGTCGAGTTCGTCGTTACGACAAACCGGGGGTTCTAGCCCGACTTCGCAGACACCACCGAAAGGCCGGATCATCAACGACTGACGAGTCTCGCCAGGCATTCGGAGCCACGGGGCCCCAGTGACACTCCCGCGGGTGCCGTGGGAGAGGAATGACGATCGACCGACGGCAGGTCGAGCGCACAGACGCGATGCGCGGGACGCTCTGCCAGCGGTCAGGCTTCTCCTGCTAGCCTCGAAGGCGATAAAGCAACCGTTCGTCTGTAAATCGGTTTGAGGTCGGCGGGCTTCAGTCGCTCTCCATGGACAGATAGATTCTTCCGATCTCCCACTCGTCGCTGATCTCGGCGACGAGAGCTGTCACGAGCCGCAGCAGCGAGTCCTCGTTCGGGAACAACGTCGCGACTCGGGTTCGCCTTCGGATCTCGCGGTTGAGCCGCTCGAGTACGTTCGTGGTTCTCATCCTTCGCCGATGGGTCTCGGGCAGATCGAACACCGTCAGGCCCTCGGGGATTGCTCGCTCTATCCAGCTGGCGAGCTTCGGCGCTGACTTGCGGTACTTCTCGACGGTTCGCGCCAGACGCTCCTCGGCATCTCGCCGATCGGTGGCGTTGAAGATCGCTCGCAGATCCCGCGCCACAGGTTCCTTTAGCTCCTGCCTCGGGACGTAGGCCTGGGCGTTGCGTTGCATGTGGAACTGGCAACGCTGCCAGGGCGTCCCGGGGAATCGGGCTGCGAGGGCAGCCTTGATCCCGGCGTGGTCGTCGCTCGCGATACAACGAACACCGAAGAGGCCGCGCTCCTGGAGTGTCTCCAGAAACTCGCGCCAATGGACCTCGGCCTCGGAGAGTGAAACGCTCGCACCAAGCACGGTTCGCTTTCCATCGGCGCGTACGCCCACGGCAACGAGCACCGCACAGTCGACCACGGAGCCCCCATGGCGGACCTTCTCGTAGCGCGCATCGAGCACCAGGTAAGGGCACTCGCCGAGTTCGCGGTTGCGCCAGGCTTCGAGTTGCTCGTCGAGCTCGGCCGTGGCGCGCGAGACCTGAGCTGAGGTCACGTCGAGACCACACAGATCCTGCGTGATCTCCGCGACCTTCCGCGTCGAAACGCCCTTCAGGTACATCTCGGCAATGGCAAGTTTGAAGGCGCGTTCACTGCGCAAGCCGCGCTCGAGCGAGCGGGGATAGAACGAGATCGCCTCCCCATCGGGGAGCGGGCGGACCTGCGGAATCTCGAGATCGAGCCGCCCTGCTCGACTGTTCAGGCGCTTGGTCTTGAAACCGTTGGCGTAGCCCAGACGTTCCGGCGACCGCTCTCCGGGCTCCGCCCGCAGAGCGGTC
>CAYYUT010000409.1:0-3854 GCA_964474935.1 uncultured Spirochaetales bacterium | reverse complement strand
ACGGCCTCGGGAGTCAGGACCAGGGCCTGCGCCGCGGCGATCCGACCCTCGATACGCCCGCCGGCCTCGGCGGTGTCGCTCGCGAGGGCCACCCGCCAGGCTCCCGGGAGGGGACAGGCGAGGGCCTCGTCGCGGAAGTTCACGAGGACCACCCGTTCGTCGTCGGCATGACGACGCCGGTAGGCCAGCACGCCCTCCGGTGCGTCCAGCGCCTCCCACGATCCGAGACGCAGCGCCGGACTGGCGCGTCGTTGGGCGAGCAGCTCCCGGTAGAGCGCCAGCACCGACGCCGGCTCCCGGCGCTGGCGCTCGACGTTGCGGACGGCGGCGTCCGGCGGCCAGGGAAGCCAGGGCGACCCTCCCGCCCAGCCGTGGCCATCCGCCGAGGTCCACGGGATCGGTGCGCGGCAACCGTCCCGACCCCCCGGATCGAGCCGCCGCGCTTCGCCGACCACGGCGTCCTCGAGCCCGAGCTCCTCGCCCGCATAGAGGAAGGGGGTGCCCCGGAGCGTGAGGAGCAGCACCGCAGCGGCGCGCGCCCGCGCCTCGCTCCCGAGCCGGGTGCGGTGGCGCGGCGTGTCGTGGTTCGAGAGCACCCAGGTGGGCCAGGCGCCGCGAGGCGTGAGCACTCGCTCGATCTCGTCGATGCGCTCCCGCCACGCCGGCTCCTCCCACGGCGTGAAGAGCGGCAGGAAGTTGAACGAGAGATGGAGCTCGTCGCCATTCCCGTAGTAGGGCGCCACCTTCTCGGTGCTGAGCAGGTAGACCTCGCCCACCGAGACCCGCTCGCCCGGGTAGCCGTCGAGTACCCCACGGATCCGGCGGAGCAGCGCGTGCGTGCCCGGCACGTCGTTCAGTCCGGAGGCCGGAATGGCGGCGACCTCGTCGGGGAAGTCCGGCAGCGCGGGATTCTTCCCGATGCAATGGATCACGTCCATGCGGAAGCCGTCGACGCCGCGGTCGAGCCAGAAGCGCAGGGTCTCATGCATCGCGGCCTCGACCTTCGGATTCTCCCAGTTGAGATCGGGCTGCTCGGGCAGGAAGAGCCGCAGGTACCACTGGGCGGTGGCCTCGTCCCAGGTCCAGGCAGGCTCGGGGGCGAAGGCCGCCCGCCAGTTGTTCGGGGGGTGGTCCGGCGACCCGTCGCGCCACACGTACCAGTCGCGACGGGCCGAGTCGCGCGACGACCGGGCATCCACGAACCACGGATGCTGGTCGCTCGTATGGTTGGGGACCCAGTCGATCAGGACACGGATGCCCCGCCCGTGTGCGTCGGCGAGCAGCCGGTCGAAGTCGGCGAGCGTCCCGAACAGGGGGTCGACGTCACAGTAGTCCGAGACGTCGTAGCCGTAGTCCTTCATCGGGGAGCGGAAGAAAGGCGAGATCCAGAGGGCGTCGACACCGAGCCAGGCCAGGTGATCGAGCTGGCGGCGGATGCCTTCGAGATCGCCGACGCCGTTGCCGCTGGTGTCGCAGAAGCTCCGCGGGTAGATCTGATACACCACGGCCGATTTCCACCACGGCTCTCCGACCGGCTCCACCATCGCATCTCCTTCGCTCCGACCCGGACGACGACTCTATCCGAACTCCATCCGGACTGGCGGATGCGGTCCGCCCGGGGAGATTCCGGAGCGGCGCGCGCGGGCCCGAGCTGCCATCATCGCGGCATGCGTCAGCGATGCATCGGACGCGACGGGCTCCGCGCCACCGTCCTCGCGCTCGCGCTCGGACTCTCCCCGCCCTCCCCGTCGCTCGCCGAGACCGACCCCGTCGGCCTGGTCGAAGACCGCCGCGAAAAGACCCGGGCGCTCTCGCGCCAGCTCTGGGACTGGGCCGAGCTCGGCTACCTCGAGGAGCGCAGCGCGGCGCTGCTCCAGTCCGAGCTTCGCGAGGCGGGCTTCGAAATCGATCCGGGCGTCGCCGGTCTGCCCACCGCCTTCATCGCCAGCGCCGGTGCGGGCGCGCCGGTGGTGGCGATCCTCGCCGAGTTCGACGCGCTCCCCGGAATCTCACAGACGGCGGCGCCGCGGCGCGAGCCGCGCGCCGGGCACGAGTCGGGCCACGCCTGCGGCCACAATCTGTTCGGGGCCGCCTCCACCGCCGCCGCGATCGCGGCCGCGCGCTGGCTCGAAGACCGGGCGACCTCCGGAACCGTCCGCCTCTACGGCACGCCCGCCGAAGAAGGAGGCTCGGGCAAGGTCTACATGACCCGGGCCGGGCTCTTCGACGACGTCGATGTGGTGCTCCACTGGCATCCGAGCGATCGGAACGACGCGAGCCCGATGACGAACTACGCGAACAAGTCGGCCAAGTTCCGCTTCCGGGGGGTGTCCTCGCATGCTGCGATGGCGCCGGAGCAGGGACGCTCCGCACTCGACGGAGTCGAAGCCATGACCCACATGGTGAACCTGCTGCGCGAGCACGTCCCCGAGGAGACCCGCATCCACTACGTGATCACCGACGGCGGCAAGGCCCCGAATGTCGTGCCCGAGCGCGCCGAGGTCTTCTTCTACGTGCGCCACCCGCGCCCGCCCGTCATCCAGGAGATCTGGGACCGTCTCGAGGCCATCGCCCGCGGCGCGGCCCTGGGGACCGGCACCGAGGTCTCCTCCGAGATCATCCACGGCAACCACAGCCTGCTCCCGAACGACGTGCTGGCCCGGGTGGTCGACCGCGAGCTGCGTCGGGTGGGGCCGCCCCGCTGGGACGCCGAGATGCGGGCCTACGCCGAGGCACAACGCGCCACCCTGCCCGACTCGGCCCCCTCGATCGACGACGCCGCCGAGATCCGACCCTACGCACCCCAGTTCTGGCGAGCGTCGACCGACGTGGGCGACGTGAGCTGGGTGGTCCCCACCGCCGGGCTCCGGGTGGCGACCTGGGTGCCCGGAACCCCGGCCCACACCTGGCAGGCCGCGGCCGCCAGCGGCTCCCGGCTCGGCGAGGCGGGGTTGGACGTGGCCGCCAAGGTCCTGGCCGCCACGGCCGTGGCGATCTTCCGCGAGCCATCGATCGCCACGACGGCCCGCGCCGAGCTCGAGCGCCGCGTGGGCCCGGGCTTCGCGTACCGCCCGCTGCTGGGCGACCGCGAGCCCCCGCTCGACTACCGCCGCTAGACGGGGGTCGAGAACCGGGCATCGAGCGCCGTACGCTCGCTTCGTAACCAACCCCGGGCGGCCTCATCCAAGGCGCCGGGTGGAGTCCCTCGACCCAGGGGCGCCCGATCTGGCCAGCGTCGGTCCCGGGACGAATCGGGCCAGGCTGAAACCGCCCGCAGCCGATGGACGTAGTACCAGCGAGTCCCATGAGTACCATCATCGAGCACATGGTCCCGGCCGACGAGCACTCCCGAGGAGCAGTGACCTGGGTGCGCGACGCGTTGCCCACGGACTGCGCGCGCTTTGCCGACATCTACAACCAGGCGATCGCATCCGGGCGCTCGACCATGGATACCGAGCCGGTCGACGCGGGTCACTTCCGCCGACTGCTCGACGCGATGTCCGCGCGAGAGAGGCTCGTTGCGGCCGAGGCGGCCGGCGAGGTCGTCGGCTGGGGCATCGTGAAGCGATACAGCGACCGGCCGGGCTATCGCGTGGCCTGCGAGACGTCGCTCTACATCGACGAGGCGGCCGCGGGACGGGGACTCGGCAGCATCCTTCTCGCCGAGCTCGTCGCGCGCGCCGCCTCGCTCGGCTATCGCCACCTCGTGGCCAAGATCCTCTCGGTCAACGAGGGCAGTATCCGCTTCCACCAGCGACACGGCTTCGAGCTCGTGGGAGTCCAGCGCCAGATCGGCGAGCTGATGGGACGTGGGCACGACGTCACGATCCTTCAGCGGATTCTCGACGATCCTT
>CAYYUT010000408.1:3045-3875 GCA_964474935.1 uncultured Spirochaetales bacterium | reverse complement strand
CCTCCATGCCCACGAACACGCGGCGGGCGTTCGGTTCGCCGGTCACGAAGAGCGGTATGCATGCGAACTTGATGGCCATGTCCCCGGGAACCAGGTCGAGCACCTCGGGGAGGATCCGCTTCTGTGCGAGATCGAGCAGCGGGATCTCGATCTGCTTGGACAGCTCGCGCAGGAGCGGCTCTTCTGCCACGAAGCCGAGCTTCACCAGCGTCCGCCCGAGACGATTACCCCAGCGACGCTGGTCGGCCAGCGCCGATCGGAGCTGGAAGTCGTCGATCAGCCCGGCGGCGATCAGGATCTCGCCGATCTTCTTGCGGGGTCTGGCGCCCATGGGTTCTCCCGATCCCGAGGGATCGGCAGTTCGGGCGCACGACATTACTCCCGGTTTTCGCCGGCAGCGCCGGGACCCGCATCGGGGCCCGAGAGGAAGCAGCGGCTGACGCCGCTTCCCGCAGCGTAGAGCGGCGGCGGCTCCCGCCGGCAGCGATCGAAGACCTCCGGACATCGGGTGTGGAAGCGACAACCGGGGGGCGGATCGGCGGGCGATGGCACGTCGCCCGCGACCCGGGCTCGTAGCCCGCGCCGTGTTGGATCGACCGATGGAATCGAGGCGAGCAACCCCTGGGTGTAGGGATGGCGGGGGTCCTCGAAGAGCTCGCGAGTGTCGCGCTCTTCGACGATCTGGCCGAGGTACATCACGGCCACCCGAGCCGCGAGATAGCGGACGACGCCGAGGAAGAGCGTGAACAACAGGTATGCGAGCCCGCGCTCCGCCAGGAGCTCGGCGAGGAGGAACAGGATCTGAGCCTCGATCGAGACGTCGAGGGACG
>CAYYUT010000408.1:0-3035 GCA_964474935.1 uncultured Spirochaetales bacterium | reverse complement strand
GAGATCGACTCGTCGCACACGATCAGCTCGGGGTCGATTGCGAGAGCGCGCGCGATGCAGACCCGCTGGCGCTGCCCGCCCGAGAACTCGTGCGGATAGCGCCACATCTGATCGGGCTCGAGCTTCACCTGGCGCAGCAGCGCGGCCACCCGCTCGGTCCGGTCGCGTTCGTTCGCACCGATGCCGAACGACTCCATGCCCTCGGCGACCGCGTCGCGGATCCGCATGCGTGGATCGAGCGCCGCCATCGGATCCTGGAAGATGATCTGGAGACGGCGCCGATAGGGCTTCAGCTCCTGGGCGTCGAGCTCGAGCAGATTCGTCCCGTCCATCTCGACGATGCCGGCCTGCGGCTCGACGAGCCGAAGGATCGAGAGTCCCACCGTGGTCTTGCCACAGCCCGACTCGCCGACGAGCGCGAGGGTCTCGCCCGCCCGCACGTGCAGGCTGACCTCGTCCACGGCCCGGACGTGTCCCGTGACCCGCCGAAGCAACCCCCCGTGGATCGGGAACCAGGTGCGCAGGCCTTCCACGCGCAGGAGCGGCGGCCCGGTCACCTGGGGACCTCGCGCGCCACGGCGTGACAGCGCGTGACGTGGGCCGGCGCGAGCGCCGTCTCTCCAGGCGGCTCGCTCGCGCAGAGCGGCTCGATCACCTGCGGACAACGCGAGGCGAACCGGCAGCCCCGCGGCCAGAGCTCCGGGGGCGGTACGGTTCCCGGAATCTCGACGAGCGGTTCGCCCGGTCGCCCCATCGCAGGCATCGAGCGCAGCAGACCCCGGGTGTACGGATGGCGCGGACTGCCGAGCACCTGCTCGCGCCGACCCTCTTCGACCAGACGCGCGGCGTACATCACCGCCACCCGGTCGGCGATCACGGTGACGATGCCGAGATCGTGGGTGATCAGCAGGATCGCCATCCCGAGATCACGTTGGAGATCGCGCAGCAGCGACAGGATCTGGGCCTGGATGGTGACGTCGAGCGCGGTCGTCGGCTCGTCGGCGATCAGGAGCCTGGGCCGGCTCGCGAGTGCCATCGCGATCATCACGCGCTGCTTCATGCCCCCCGAGAGCTGGTGCGGATACGCATCGATCCGCGCCTCGGCATCCGGGATCCCGACCTGCTCGAAGACCCCCACCGTACGCCCGCGGGCCTCGCCCCGGTCGACTGGCTCGTGCAGACGGATGGCCTCGACCACCTGGGCGCCGACCGTCTGCACGGGATTCAGGCTCGTCATGGGCTCCTGGAAGAGCAGCGCGGCGTCGCGTCCGCGCATGCCCCGCAGCTCGGAGACCGGGAGCGAGAGCACATCGCGACCCGCCACCTCGACCCGATCGGCCTCGACCCGCCCCGGCCTGGGCACGAGTCGCAGGATCGAGAGCGCCGTCATCGACTTGCCGCAACCCGACTCGCCGACCAGCGCCAGCACCTCGCCGCGATCGACGTGGAGGTCGATCCCGTCGACCACCGGCACCGGACCGTGCCGTCCCGGGAAGCGCGTGCGGAGGCCGCGCACGTCGAGCACTCGTTCGCTCAAAGGCTCTCCCGGACGGTGCGCGGATCGAGCACGTCACGCGCCGCATCTCCCACCCGATTCACCGCCAGGATCAGCACGAAGAGCGCGGTCGAGGCGGCGAGCAGGTTCCACCAGATCACCGGGTCGCGCGAGAGCTCGTCGCGCGCGCCGTCGATCATCTGGCCCCACGACCCGGCGATCCCGATGCCGAGCCACGAGAGCACGGCCTCGGAGAGCACCAGCCCCGAGAAGAGCAGCACCCAGGTGATCACCACCAGATGCATGAGGTTCGGGACGACGTGGCGCCACACGATGCGGGCCTCCGGCACGCCGAGAGCGCGCGCGGCGCGCACGTACTCGAGCTCGCGGAGCTTGAAGGTCTCGCCTCGCACGAGGCGACACAGCCCCACCCAGCCCGTGACACCGAGCGCCACGCATACCTGGACGGGCCCCCGCCCGAGCACCGTGATGAGCGCGATCAGGAGCAGGAGGCTCGGCATCGACGCGAGGGTCGAGATCACGAAGAAGACGGCGTCGTCGACGCGTCCGCCCCGATAGCCCGCGAGCACCCCGAAGAAGAGCGCCAGCGGAATCACGATCAGCGACGTGAGCCCGCCGATCAGGAGCGCGACCCGGGCGCCCTTGAGCGTGAGGAGCAGGACGTCGCGCCCGATCTTGTCGGTGCCGAAGAGGTGGCGCTGCGGATGCTCGAGAGGAGCCTCGCCATAGAACTCGGTGCGTGCGAGCGGCGCCGAGTAGCTCCGCTCCTTGAAGTCGGGCGGGAAGAGGCGGTCGATCAGGCTCTGCGGCGTGGTGCGCGCGAGCATGGTGTCGATCGAAGCGCTCCCGCCCCCGCCGACCCAGGACACGGCATCCGCCATGGCGACCAGAGCGAACAGGATCACCACTGCGAGCGAGACGGGACGCCGCCGCGCGATCTGCACGATCGCGTCGCGCCAGATCCGACTGCCACGCAGCGACCAGCCGAGCCATATGGCGCCGCCCACCAGCAGGGCCACGATCCCGTTGGACACGATGTGAGGCTCGAGCGACATCCGTCCTATCCCAAACGGATCCGGGGGTCGACGAGGGCGTAGCTCAGGTCGGTGAGGATCTGGCCCAGGATGAAGGCCAGGGATCCGATGAAGACCATCACGCGCAGGGTGGCGAAGTCGTTGCCCTGGATCGCCTCGACCGTAATCGATCCGAGCCCCGGGATCCCGAAGAACGACTCGAGCAGGATCGAACCCGTGAACAGGAACGGAATCGCCATCACCACCTGGGTGAGAATGGGGATCAGCGCGTTGCGGAGCACGTGGCGGGTCATCACGCGACCGTCTCCACATCCCTTGGCGCGCGCGGTTCGGACGTAGTCGCGGCCCGTCTCTTCCACGAAGACCGTACGATAGAAACGCACCGACTCGCCGACGCTCGCCGCCAGGTGGATCAGGACCGGGAGAGCGAGGAAGCGCCAGACCACCGCCGGAGAGGGGTCGTAGCCCGAGATCGGGAACCAGCG
>CAYYUT010000407.1:0-3880 GCA_964474935.1 uncultured Spirochaetales bacterium | reverse complement strand
GTGCTCGGCCTCCAACGGGACCTGGTCGGGCGGGAGCTCTCGATCCTCATCCTGTCCTACAAGCTCGATACCCTCGTCGGGCTGACGGCGCTGGTGCTCGTGCTGACCCCCGCCGAGCGTCGGGCCGGCCGAGCCGAGGCGCCGGTTCCCGCCCCGGAGCGCGACCGATCGTCCTAGACTGGCGGCCGATGGTGTCGCACACGAACCCATGGCGACGTCCCGGCGTCCGACTCGCTCTCGCGGGCCCACTCGTGGCCGTCCTCGCGTGGTTCTCGACGGCCGGCTGCGGCGAGACCGTCGAGCTCGGGGATCTCCCGGCCCTCGAGGAGCGGGGCGAGATCCGCTTCCTGGCTCCGACACCCACGGAGGTCGAGCTGCTCCCGCGGCGTGGCCATGCGCTCGACCGCGAGCGGGAGCTCGCACGCGACTTCGCGGAGGAGCTCGGTCTCGACGCGCGCTTCGTCATCGTGCGCCGCCACGACGAGCTGATCCCGGCTCTGCTCGCGGGACGCGGAGACCTGATCGTCTCGAACCTGAGCGACACCGACGCACGCCGCTCGCAGATCCTCTTCAGCGCGCCGCTCGAGCGCGTGAGCGAGCAGGTCGTCGCCCGCCGCGACGACCCCGCCATCCGGGATCTCGACGATCTCGAGACACGCCGGGTGTTCGTGCGGCGCTCGTCGTCCTTTTGGGACTCGCTGGCGGAGCTACGCGCGCGGCATCCGGGGATCGAGGCGGTCGAGGCTCCCGAGGACCTCACGACCGAGGAGATCCTCTATCGGGTGTCGACGGGCGAGTTCGATACGACCATCGCCGACAGCAACATCGCGTCCGAGGTGCTGGCCTACCTGCCCGAGCTCGACGTGGCGCTCGAGCTCGGGATCGAGCGCGACATCGCCTGGGGCCTGAGACCCGATGCGACCCGGCTGAAGGCGGCCCTCGACGAGTTCCTCGCCAACCGACCCGTGGCACCGCGGGCCGCCACCCGGTATCGCGAAGATCTCCCGGGCCTGCGCAAGCGCCGCGTGCTGCGTGTGCTCACCTTGAACACCCCGACGACCTACTTCGTGTGGCGCGGCAAGCTGATGGGCTTCGAGTACGAGCTTGCCGAGCGCTTCGCCCGCGATCTGGGCCTGCGTCTCGAGGTGGTGGTCGCGCCGACCCGGACGGCCCTGTTCAGCTGGCTCGAGGAAGGCCGGGGCGACCTGATCGCGGCCTCGATGACCGAGACGCCCGAGCGGGTCGCGAACGGCTTCGCCTTCTCGCATCCCTATCTACAGGTGCAGGAGATGCTGGTGACCCGCGCGCGCGGTCGAGCTCCGGAGACGCTCGACGATCTCGACGGCCGCCGCGTGTACGCACAACGCAGCACGTCCCACTGGTCGACGCTCGAGGCGCTTCGCGAGGCGGGGGCCGGGTTCGAGCTGAATCTCGCACCCGAGAGCCTGAGCACGCGCGAGATCCTGGATCGGGTGGCCGACGGACGCTACGACCTGACGGTCCTCGACAGCCACGTCCTCGATCTCGAGAAGACCTGGCGCGACGACGTGCGGGGCGTCTTCCCGCTCGGCGAATCGCAACGGATCGGCTGGGTGGTCCGCCGCGGCGACGGTGCACTGCTCGCCGCGATCGACGACTTCCTGCGGCGGGAGTATCGATCGACGTTCTACAACATCGTCTTCCGGCGATACTTCGAGGATTCGAAGACGGCGAGCTCCAAGATTCCCGAACGCGCGTCGCTCTCGGGCGAGATCTCGCCCTTCGACGATCTCGTCCGCCGCTACGCGGACGAGTACGGATTCGACTGGCGCCTGATCGTGGCCCAGATGTACGAGGAGAGTCGCTTCGATCCCGAAGCGCGCTCCTTCGCGGGGGCGCGCGGGCTGCTCCAGATGCTGCCGTCCACCGCCAGGGAGCAGGGCTTCGACGACATCGAGGACCCCGAGCAGGGAATCCACGCCGGCGTCAAGTATCTCCGCACGCTCTACGACCGGTTCGAGGGCGAGGTGGCCGAGCGCGATCGGGCCTGGTTCGCGCTCGCGTCCTACAACGCCGGGCGGGGCCGGGTGATCGACGCGCGCCGGCTGGCGCGTCGCCTGGGGCTCGATGCGCGCCGCTGGTTCGGTCACGTCGAGAAGGCGATGCCTCTGCTCTCGCGCGAGGAGTACTTCCAGCACTCACGCTACGGCTACTGCCGTTGCACCGAGCCCGTGGCCTACGTGCGCAACATCCGGAACCGGTACCGGGCCTATCGGGGTGTCGCGGCGGCCGCTCGCACAGGGTGGAGCGACGTCGCCCGGCAGCGGGCCCGCCTCGCCTCGGCGACCCTCCGCGCAGCGCGCATGCGTCAGGCGCCGGCTTCCCAGTCGATCTCCTCGCCGTCCGGTCCGTAGAGCAGGATGCAGCTCGCGGGGCACGCACGCGCCACCGCGCGCGCCCGTTCGCCGTCGAGCGACGGTGCGTCGGGGATCACCTCGGCCAGATGGTCCGAGTCGAAGCGGAACACCTCGGGCTCTGCCGTGATGCAGCAGCCCGAGCTCAGACAGCTCTCCTTCTCGACCACGATGCGAATCATTCCGGATCGCCTCCCGCGTCCTCGTCTCCGAGGACGAACGCGCAGACGGCTCGCCGCAGGCCGTCCGGGTTGTCGACCATCACCGAGTGCCCGGCCCGCTCCACCACGGCGAGTCGGCCGTCCGGAATCGCCTCGACCATCGCATCGGCCGTCTCGGGGGAGAGCACGTCGGATGCGGCGCCGCGCACGAGCAGGGTCGGGCAGGGGAGCTTCCGGAGGATCCCCCAGAGCGCTCGTGATTCCTCGGCCGAATAGCGTTCGAGTTCCTCGGGACTCCGCTGGGTGCGCCAGTGGCCCAGATTCGACGCGAGCTTGAGCTCGAAGCGGCCATCCGGACGGCGGCGCAGCGCGTGCCGGGCGATGCGCTCCACCACGTCCGCGCGGGCGGCGGGATAGTTGCGTGCCACCAGTGCCGAGAACTCCACCAGCGAATCGAAGCGGGTCGGCTGGCGCGACGCCTCGATCCCGATGCGGGTGACGCCGCGCGCGTCGAGGTCGGGGCCGGCATCGACCACCACCAGACCGGCCATGCGCTCCGGAGCGAGCCCAGCGAGCCGCATGGCCACCCGACCGCCCATGGAATGCCCGATCACCACCACGCGATCGGCCCCCACCGCGTCGAGCACGGCCGCCGCGTCGTTGGCCATGCTCAGATGGTCGTAGCGCCCGTCCGGGTCGGGGTCCGACTCGCCGTGTCCCCGTTGGTCGAGCGCGAGCACCCGGTAGTAGGGCGTGAGGTCGGGGACGAGATCGTCCCAGACGTGGGCCTCGTTGCCGAAGCCATGGAGCAGGAGCAGGGGTACGCCCTGCGTGCTCCATTCGAGCAGCCGGAGCCCTCCCCCATCGCTCCCCCGAAGCCGATGCTCGCGCGGCTCGACCAGCGCTCCGCTCATCGGAGCTTCTCGATGACGTCGCCCGCGAACCGCCGCAGACCCTCCTGCTTGGTCTCGAGCTTCTCGGGATCGCCTCCGTAGAGCAGCCAGGGCATCGTCATCACCCCGTCCACGCCGAGATCGGCCATGCGGCGGTAGCCATCGACGTCGCTCGCCTCGCTCGACGCCGCGAGCACCTCGAAGGGCTCGGAGGCGCGCGCGCTCGCCTGGCGAAGCTGGCGCAGGCGCGCGACCAGGCCCCGGAGCTCGTCGAGCGTGTGGAGCGCCGAGATCCAGCCGTCCCCCCGCTCGGCCGCCCGTCGCAGCGCGGGCTCGCTCACGCCCCCGACATAGATCGGGACGGGCGCGGTCGGCACCGGGCTGATCTCGAGACGATCGAAGTCGTAGACCTCGCCGTGGTACTCGACCATGC
>CAYYUT010000406.1:0-3885 GCA_964474935.1 uncultured Spirochaetales bacterium | reverse complement strand
GTGTTGTGGTCCAGGAAGACCAGGTTGCCCGACTGCTCACCGCCGAGATTGAATCCGTGGGCCCGCATGGCCTCGACCACGTAGCGGTCGCCGACCGGCGTGCGCGCCAGACCCAGGTCCCACTCGGCGAGCTTCCGTTCGAGGCCGAGATTGCTCATCACGGTGCCCACCACCCCGCCACCCCGGAGCATGTCGCGCTCGAGCAGGTCGGCCGCGGCGACCGCGAGGATCTGGTCTCCGTCCACGACCTCGGCCTTCTCGCTCACCAGGACACAGCGGTCGGCGTCGCCGTCGAGGGCGATGCCGATGTCCGCACCCGTCTCGCGGATCTTGGCCTGCATGAGCTCGGGATGGAGCGAACCGCAGCCGTCGTTGATGTTCCGACCGTTGGGCTGGACCCCGAGGGTCGTCACCCGGGCTCCCAGCTCCTGGAGCACCGTGGGCCCGACCCGATAGGCAGCGCCGTTCGCACAGTCGAGCACGACGTGCAGCCCCTCGAGCGTCATGTCGAAGGGGAAGGTCTTCTTCAGGAACACGACGTAGCGCCCGCTGGCGTCGTCGATCCGCTGCGCCTGGCCGATGTCGTCGGCGCCGGCCCGCAGGGCGTCGAAACCGGGCGAGGCGATCAGCTCCTCGATCCGCCGCTCGGTCTCGTCGGGCAGCTTGAAGCCATCGCGCGAGAAGAACTTGATGCCGTTGTCCTGGTAGGCGTTGTGACTGGCCGAGATCATCACGCCCGCGTCGCAGCGCATGTCGGCCGTCAGAAACGCCATGCCCGGCGTCGGCATCGGCCCGACCTGCAGGACGTCCATTCCCATCGAACAGAGTCCCGCGGCAAGTGCGTCCTCGAACAGGTAGCCGGACAACCGGGTGTCCTTGCCGATGATCACGCGGTGGTGCTCGCCACCACCGCGGTGGAAGATGTGCGCGACCGCGCGTCCGAGCGACAAGGCCGTCTCTGCCGTCATCGGATGCACGTTCGCCGTGCCGCGTACCCCATCGGTTCCGAAGATGCGCTCGCCCCGGGCCATCGACGTTCCTATCCCTGCTGGCCGGGAAGAGCACTGGCGGCGTCCGCCACCGGCTCCACCCGGATCGTCACCCGTACGGGCTGCTCCCGCTCGACCCACATGTGGCCTGCACCGATCGAGACGCGGACCTCGCGCTCTGCCGTCTCGGTGATGCCCCGAATGTCGATCGTCTCGGTCACCACCTCGCTCAGCCGACGCACCTCGCTCCGCGCTCCCGCGATCCGCACCCGCGGCGGATCGAGATCGACCCCGGCCAGCTTGAAGCCGGGCGCGGGCTCGCCCTCCAGATCGGGACGGATCTTGACGGTCTTGGTGCCCCGCCGCTCGAAGGTCACCTCCAGATTCGAGGGCGAGCGGCTCACCACCCGCGCGCCCCGCGGCAGCTCGCGCTCCATCTCGGAGAGATCGACCTCGTAGTCCGACTGACCCGAGCGGGCGCCGCCCACGTCGATCGAGTACTCGAGCTTCTCGCCCGCGACGTTGCGGAGCCCGGCGCGAGTGCCCTGGATGCGCACGTTCACGACATCGGAGTTCTGGTCGACGATCACGAGCTCTTCCGGGAGATTCCGGAAGGCGATCGGGATGTCGAAGCCGCGCTCGACGGAGCTGGTGCCCTGCGCCACGAACCAGATCAGGCAGGCGATCGCGAAGGCCAGCAGCTTGTAGCCCCGATTGCGCTTCAGGAAGCCGAGGGCCATGGCGTGTGTCCTGTCCCGGGAGGTCGTCCATCGTGGGACGGGTCTGCGGGCCGCTCGACGCGTTCCGCACCCCGCGGCGTCGGGTGAGCCGGTCTCGTGCGCGCGCCCTGCCAGCGGTCCGTGGACCCACCCGCGCGGCGCCCGACGTCGTCCGAGCCGGTCGGCGACATGGGGGGCGACGGTCTCTCGCGGGACACTAGGTGCGCGCCCCCGCCGTCCCCGCGCTCGATCCGGTCACCTCGCCGGGGGCGGCGTCGCCGCCTTCGGGCGGCGCGGCCACGTCCTCGGGGCTCTCGCCGCGCATCCGGAAACGCAGCTGCTCCCGGAGATCGGGCACGTCGAGATTGGTCTGGAGCTCGCCCGATACCACGATCGAGATCCGTCCGGTCTCCTCCGACACCACCACGACCACCGCATCGGTCTCTTCGGTGATGCCCACGGCCGCGCGATGACGGGTCCCGAGTCCCTCGGGGAGCTCGCGCTGGGTGAGCGGGAGCACACAGCGCGCCTGCGAGATGCGACCGTTCTCGATCACCACGGCCCCGTCGTGGAGCGGCGACGAGGGCTGGAAGATGGAGGTGAGCAGCTCCTTGCTGGGCCGCGCGTCGAGCTCGAGCCCGGCCTCGAGCTGGTCTTCGATATGGGTCTCGCGCTCGAGCACGATCAGGGCACCCACCCGGTTCTGGGCCAGGCGCTGGGTGGCGCGGACCACCTCCTCGAGCATGTGGGTGCGCTCGGTCTGGGGAACCGCAGCGAACAGGGGCCGTCCCATCCGGGCCAGCGCACGACGGATGTCGTGCTGGAAGAGCACGATCACGATCAGGGGCGCGAAGGGCAGGAAGATGTCGAGGATCAGGCCGGTGGCACCGAGCTGCACGAAGTCGGCCACGAGCTTCACCAGCAGCAGCAGCACCAGCCCTGCCAGCATCTGGACGGCGCGGGTCCCGCGGATCAGGACGAGCAGCCAGTAGAACGCGAAGGCGACGACGATCACGTCGAGCCCATCGATCAGGGGGTTGAAGTTCGCCTGGACGTACTCGAGGATCGACTGGAACTGCTCGTACAGGAACGGGATCACGTCACGTCCTCGCGCGCATCGCGCAGAGCGTCGGCAACCCGCGCCACCTTGCAGGCTGCGCCGACATCGTGGACGCGCACGGCGTCGGCGCCGGCGAAGATGGCGACGGCGCAGGCGGCCTGGGTCGCGATCTCGCGCTCGCCGGTCGGGTCGCCGGTCAACCGCCCCAGGAACGATTTGCGGGAGGGCCCCACGAGCAGCGGGAGGCCGAGCTCCCGACGGTGCCGGCCCGCGTTCGCCAGGAGCGAGAGGTTGTGGGACAGATCCTTGCCGAACCCGATTCCCGGATCGATCACGAGCTTCTCCCGCTGCATCCCTGCCTGTGTGGCCAGGCCCACCGAATGTCGCAGCTCCTCGCCCACTTCTTCAAGCACATCGGCGAAATGGGGGTCGTGCTGCATCGTTGCCGGAACCCCACGCATGTGTCCGAGCACCAGCCAGACCCCCGTGCGGGCGGCCAGCTCGGCCAACGCGGGGTCGGTCGCGAGTCCTGATACGTCGTTCACGATGGTGGCGCCCGCGTCGATGGCGGCGCGGGCGACCTCCGATTTCCGGGTGTCGATCGAGATGGGGAGGTCTGTCGCTTTGGCCAGCGCCTCGATGACCGGGGCGGTGCGCTGGATCTCGGTCGGCGCCGACACCTCGAGGGCGCCGGGTCGGGTCGACTCGCCCCCGATGTCGAGCACGTGGGCCCCCGCCGCGGTGAGCGCGAGGCCCTCGGCGAGGGCGGCCGGAACGTCGACCCGTTCCGACGGCGCGACGAAACGGCCCCCGTCCGAGAAGGAGTCCGGCGTCAGGTTGAGCACCCCCACGACCGTGGTCCGACCCGTGCGCTCGCGATCGAAGAGGGTCGGGTGCTCCACGCCGACCCCGCCTACCCGGCCACCGGCTCCGGATCGGGAACCTTGCCGCCAGGGACGTCCTTCTCGGCGGGCGTCTCGGGCTTGCGGACCCGCGAGCCTCGCCCGGTCGTCTCGGCGCGCGGCGGAGGGGTGGGCGTGGGGAGCGGCGGAAGCGGCTCCCCCGCGATCAGCAGCCGCAGGTCGTTTTGCTCGAGGGTCTCCCGCTCGAGGAGGCC
>CAYYUT010000405.1:0-3901 GCA_964474935.1 uncultured Spirochaetales bacterium | reverse complement strand
CGACCCGCGAGGAGGTCCAGGCCTACCGGGCGGCCTACGCGGCCTGGCGCGGCGATGACACGTCGGCATGTATTGACCAGTTCAGGAGCTTCTTGCAGACTAACGGGTCCTCGCCTTTCGCGGACGACGCAGCCTTCTGGATGGCGGACTGCTACTTCAAGCAAGGAGACTTCAAGACCGCGATCCTGCGTTTCGACGACGTGGTGTCGCGCTATCCCGGAGGCAACAAGGCCGCGGACGCGCTCTATCGCCAGGGCGAGGCGCTGCTCCGGCTCGGACCGGGCTACGCCAAGGCCGCCGGCAAGGCGTTCGAACGGGTGATCCGGGAATACCCGGGCAGTGCGCGCGCGCAGGCGGCGAGACGACAGTTGGAGATCCTCGGGTCGGGTTGAGACCGACCGGAGTCGGGAGACGAAAGCGCGCAATGCCCCTCAAGAAGCGCGAGCTCCAGCGATTCAAGAAGATCCTCACGGCGCAGCGAGATCAGCTGCTCGGGAACGCCAAACGGACGCTCACGGGCGACATCCACCTCGATCCCGACGACTTCCCCGACGAGATCGATACGGCTTCGTCCGAGGTGGGGCTCGCCTTCATCGGTCGCCTGCGCGAACGCGAGCGGGGCCTGATCAACAAGATCGACGAGGCCCTCGACAAGATCGAGGACAGGGTCTACGGCGTGTGCTAGAACTGCGGCGAGGACTTCGGGATCAAGCGCCTCTAAGCGCTACCGGCCGCGCGCCTGTGCATCGACTGCATGGCCGAGCAGGAGAAGCTCGAGCGCGCCACGGGGGGCGCGCAATAGTCGCCCGCGCCTCGTCCGACGAGGTCCCTCCTCGATGATCGTCCTGGGGATCGAGAGCTCCTGCGACGAGATGGCGGCCGCCGTCGTGCGCGCTCCGGGCGAGATCCTCGCAAGCCACGTCCACGATCAGCAGCAGGTGCACGCGCCCTACGGAGGTGTCGTCCCCGAGCTGGCGTCGCGCGACCACGTTCGCGCGGTCTCTTCCGTGGTGACCGAGGCGCTGGCGCAGGCGGGGCTCGGGCACGACGCGCTCGACGGGGTGGCCGTGACGGCCGGCCCCGGCCTGATCGGCTCTCTCCTCGTCGGTGTGTCGTTCGGGAAGGCGCTGGCCTATCGGCTGGGTCTGCCCCACGTCGGCGTCCATCATCTCTCGGGTCATCTCGCCGCCGCCGAGCTGGCCGACGACTCGCTCCGCCCGCCCTATGTCGGGCTCGTCGTCTCGGGCGGACACACCGCGCTCTACCGGATCGAAGCGGACGCATCGTCGCAGCTCCTCGGCGAGACCCGCGACGACGCGGTCGGCGAGGCCTTCGACAAGGTCGCCAAGATGCTCGGTCTCGGCTTCCCGGGCGGCCCCGCCATCGCCCGGGCGGCTGCAGAGGGCGACGAGTCCCGCTTCGACTTCCCGCGACCGCTCGCCGACTCGCCCGGACTCGATTTCTCGTACAGCGGGCTCAAGACCGCCGTGGCGCTCGAGATCGAACGGTCGGCTCCGCTCGACGAGGCGGCGCGGGCCGACCTCGCCGCGAGCTTCCAGGCAGCCGCCACCGATCCCCTCGTGGCGCGCGCGACCCGCGCTCTCGAACGGGAGGGGCTGGCCCGACTGGCCGTCGTGGGGGGCGTCGCCGCGAACCAACGGCTGCGCGCGCAGATGGCCGAGGCGGGAGCTCGGCTCGGCTTCCAGGTGACCTTTCCACCGCTGGCTCTCTGCACCGACAACGCCGCGATGATCGCCGCCGCCGGCTGCCGCCTGCTCTGCGCCGGCGAGCGGCATGGTCTCGATCTCGGCGCGTTCTCGCGCGTGCCGCTCGGCTCGGCCCCGTGGACCCGACCGAACCACGCATGAGCCCGAGCGCGGTGCGCGAGCGCCTGGCGCGTCACCGTCTCCAGGCCCGCCGGGATCTCGGCCAGAACTTCCTCGTCGACGCGGACCTCGCACGCAAGCTCGTGCGCGCGGCCGAGGTGGGCCCGTCCGATCGTGTGATCGAGATCGGTCCGGGGCTCGGCATCATGACGCGTGCCCTCGCCCAGGCCGCCCGGGCCGTGACGGCGATCGAGATCGATGCCGGCCTGGTCCGGGTCCTGCGAGAGGAGGGGTTGCCCGAGAACGTCGAGCTGATCCATGCCGACGTACGGCGGGTCGATCTCGCCGAACAGGTGTGCGCGGCGGCGCCGGCGCCGGTGCGCGTGGTCGCGAACCTCCCGTACTCCGTGTCGTCTCCCGTGCTGCGGCGTGTCCTCGATCTCCACGACCGCCTGGCCGGCTGGGCGGTGATGCTGCAGCGCGAGCTCGCCGACCGCCTGACCGCCCGCGAGGGCACGCGCGACTACGGATCGCTGACCGTGATGCACCGGCTCTGTGCCCGCTGCGAGCGGGTCCTCGACCTCCACCCCCGCTGCTTCTACCCCGCGCCGAACGTGACCTCGGCCTTCGTTCGAATCGTGCCGCGCGAGACTCCGTCGGTCGCGCCGGGCGAGCTCGCGCGCGTGGAGCCCGTGATCCGGGCGGCGTTCTCGAAGCGCCGCAAGACGCTCGCCAACGCGCTCCGGGGTGGTGGCCGGGAGGCCGCGACGATCGCGTCGGTGATCGCTGCGGGGGGGCACGACCCGCGTGTGCGCGCCGAGGCGCTCTCTCCCGAGGCGCTCCTCGCGATCGCGCGCCGTCTGGCTCCGCCCGAGGTCGGGGCGAGCGGGTAGCTCTGTCATGGAGCCGCCGGCCCTGCTCGACGCGCTCGCCGATCTGGCGCGCGCCTGCGATTTCGAGGTGCGCGATCTCGGCCGCGGCGCTCCCGCCGACGGGATCGACGCGCCGAGCCAGAGCGGTGTCTGTCGGCTGGCGGGGAAGGTCTGGGTGTTGTTCGCGCCGACCGACCCACCGGAGGCCCGGATCGATCTCCTGGCCCGAGCGCTCCAACGCCACGCCGGCCCCGCGCTCGCCGATCGCTATCTGGCCCCGGCGGTGCGGGCGCGCCTGGAGCGCGTGGCGGACGAGTCTTGATCCCGGGCCCCGAGATGGCGGTCGATCTGCCCCCGGGGGCAGCCATGTGAGAGGGTGGGGGCCGTTGGGGGCGGGTACTTCTGGCCGCCTTCGAGGAATGGATTGCGCGGAGTGTGCCACCGGCGTAACCTCAGCGTCACGAGAGGAAGTGCACAGGGCACTCCTCATCGAACCAAGCCCGGGTTCCCCCGCTCCCGGGAACGAAAGCGACGCCTCTCTGGAACGAGCGAAGCTCGGATCCCTCGGGACCGAGACGGGAGGCTCGGCCAGGATCGGGCACCACGGGGCGGAGCCGCGAGCGCCACGAACGCCCGCGACCCCGCCGACTCGCAACGGAGCGAAAGCCCGCAGCGAGGCTGAGTGCCCCCCCGACCGCGCCTCCGGGTTTCCCCGGACGGCGCGTTTTTGATTCTACGACCGCGGGCCGCCCGGGACGGAGAGACGCCATGTCCACCGTCACCGTCGAAGCCCGACGCGAGCACCGCGTCACCACCCGATCCCTCGCTGCACGCAAACGGCGCCAGGCGCCGTTCTCGATGCTCACCGCCTACGACTTCACCTTCGCCCGCATCTTCGACGACGCCGGCATCGACGTCCTGCTCGTGGGAGATTCGCTCGCCAATGTGGTCCAGGGCGGCGACACCACGCTCCCGGTCACCCTCGACGAGGTGATCTACCACACGCGCATGGTGGCGCGCGGCGTCGAACGGGCCCTGCTCGTCGGTGACATGCCCTTCGGGAGCTACCAGGTCTCGGCCGAGGACGCGGTGCGCAACGCGATCCGTCTCGTGAAGGAAGGCGGCGCGCACGCCGTGAAGCTCGAAGGGGGTGCTCGCGTCGCCGCCGCCATCGCCCGGATCGTCGCCGCCGACATTCCGGTG
>CAYYUT010000404.1:0-3904 GCA_964474935.1 uncultured Spirochaetales bacterium | reverse complement strand
CGTCGACGATCGCGTCTACCGCGCCCACCTCTTGGAAGTGGACCCGTTCGATCGCGATCCCGTGCACCCGGGCCTCCGCGCGCCCGAGCGCCTCGAAGATCGCGAGCGCGCGCTCCTTCACCGCCGCGGCGAGCTTCGCCCGGGCGATCGCGTCGTGGATCTCGCGGTAGTGCCGGCCGTGGCCCGAATGATCCGAATGGTCGCAATGGGCGGAACGACCCGCACGGCCCGCCCGGCGCCGCGGGCGACCGCCTCCCCAGGGCTTCGCGCCCGGACGAACGTCGACGTAGCGGGCGGCCAGGGCCCCGCGGTGCACCTTCGACACGCGCAGCCGGTAGTCGAGACCGAGCGGCGCGAGTCCCGCCTCGAGGGTCTTGCGGGTCAGCCCGAGATCGAGCAGCGCGCCGAGGAACATATTGCCCGCGATCCCCGAGAAGGTGTCGAGGTGCAGCACCTGGCCCCCGCCGGACGTGCGTCGCCTTCTCATGTGCGGTTCATGAGGGTCGCCACGGTGGCGGCGCCGAAGCCGTTGTCGATGTTCACGACGCAGACGTTCGGGGCGCAGCTGGTGAGCATGCCGAGCAGGGCGGCGAGGCCCTGGAAGGCGGCGCCGTATCCCACCGACGTGGGCACGGCGATGACGGGCTTGTCGACGAGGCCACCCACCACCGACGGGAGCGCACCCTCCATCCCGGCGACGACGATCACCACCTGGGCGCTTCGCAGCACGTCACTCGAGGCGAGCAGACGGTGCAGACCCGCGACGCCCACGTCCTGAAGCGTCTCCACCTTGTTCCCGAAGCGACGGGCGACCACGGCCGCCTCGTTCGCCACCGGCAGGTCGGCGGTGCCGGCGGACACCACCGCCACCACGCCCCGGCCCCGATCGGGCACCTGGGCGGAGCCCATCCAGAGCACGCGGGCCAGAGGCTCGTACTCGGCCTCGGGCAGGGAGGCCAGCACCCGCTGCGCAGGCTCGGCCGCGAGTCGCGTCACCAGCACGTCCTGCGATTCGCGCGCCAGCGCCTGCGCCACCTCGACGATCTGCTCCGGCGTCTTGCCCGGCGCATAGATCACCTCGGGGATCCCCTGACGGAGTGCACGGTGGGTGTCGACACGCGCGTGGGGCGTGTCGACGTAGGGCAGCGACGCCAACGACTCGAGCGCCTCCTGCGACGAGAGCTCGCCGCGGCCGACGGCGTCGAGCAGGGCCTTGATGCGTTCGCGTGTCATGGGCCGGCACGGTATCGCACGTGCACGAGACCCGCCCCGCCGTTCGGAGCCGCGCCGGTTCAGTCGTCGACGGAGATCGGCCGACGCTCGAACAGGCGTCGCAGGGTGGCGAGCACGCTCGCCTCGCGGAACGGACGCACGAGGCAATCGCTGGCTCCGGCGGCGAGCGCCTCCATCACCATCACCTCCTGGCCGTAGGTGGCCGACACGAGGATGCGGGCCGCCGGGTCGACGGCCCGGATGGCCCGGGTGACCTCGACGCCTCCGGCGTGCGGCATCACGAGGTCGAGGGTCACGAGATCGGGCTCGATGCGACGATAGGCGTCGAGCGCCTCCGGCCCGTCCTCGGCCATCCCGACGACGTCCAGACCGCTCGACGTCAGGATCTTCGCCAGCTCCTCGCGAAGGAAGGGGGCATCGTCCACGATCAGTACGCGTCCCGTCACGATGTCTCCACACCCGCCATCTTTGGGGCATCGGAACGTCTGGCCCCGCGCTTGAAGGGCGGGGGCGGTGGGAGTGAGGGCCGGGTGTCCCGTCCCCGGAGCCTAGAAGTGGCGAAAGCCGTTGCCGACGGCCCCTTCGGCGCGGTCGCGAGCCCCGCTCGCGGTGCAGGAACCGAGCTCGGTGACGGCGACGCCGAGTCGACGTGCCAGCTCCGCTGCAGGCGGCGCCTCGGGTCGGACCGTGAAGATCAGCTCGTAGTCCTCGCCTCCGCGACGGACCGCCTGCTCGGCATCGATGCCCGCACGTCGGCACGCGGCGGCGAACCCGGGCGGCTCGGGAAGGCGTTCGAGATCGAGCGAGGCCGCGACCCGCGACGCCGCGAGCAGGTGGCCGAGATCGGCTTCGAAGCCGTCCGACACGTCGATGCAGGCCCCCGCGAAGGGTGCGGCTGCCAGACGCACACCCGCTTCGAGGCGCGGCTCGGGCACGTGTCGGATTCGTCCGCGCCCCGCCTCGGCCCGCGCCAGCTCGAGCGCCGACCGTCCGAGGCAGCCGGTCACGCAGACACGGTCGCCAGGCCGGGCGGTGTCCCGACGCAGCGCGTGGCCTCGCCCCACGGCACCCAGGGCCGTGAGTGCCAGCTGCGTCGCGGCGGCCTTCGTCACATTGCCCCCGACCAACTCGGACCCGCAGGCCTGCGCCACGTCCAGCAGACCCCGTACGAGATCGAGCGCCCGGCCGAGCGCGAGCTCGGGCGGAGCCGCGAAGGCCACCACCACGCCGAGCGGCCGAGCGCCCATCGCCGCGAGATCCGAGAGCGCCGCGGCGGCCGCTCGACGGCCCACCGTCCGCGCATCCTGCGTCTGCCAGCGGAAGTGGACGTCTTCGACGAAGGCGTCGGTGGTCACGACGAGATCGCTGCCGTCGGGCGGCCGGAGCACGGCGGCGTCGTCGCCGATCCCGAGCACGGTCCGTCCGGTCCGTCGACCTTCGCGTTCCACGAGGCCATGGATCCGTTCGATCAGACCGAACTCACCGACGTCCGCGATCTGCACAGGCCGCAGGCTAGGCGGCGAGCGATCTCCTCGCCAAGGAGGCAGCCGCGGATCAGGCGGTGGCCGGCGGCTGCGAGCGGGTGCGGCCCCGGGGCCGGCTGCCGGCTCGATCCGGAACCCGGACCCGACCGGGCGGGGTCTGGAGCGCCACCTCGAGCACCTCGTCCATGTGCGAGACCGGAACGAAGCGGATGCGACGCTTCAGCTCGCGCGGGATCTCGCGAAGATCGGGCGTGTTGGCCGCCGGAATGATCACGGTACCGATACCCGACCGCAGCGCCGCCAGGGCCTTCTCGCGGATTCCGCCCACCGCCAGCACCCGCCCGCGCAGGGTGACCTCTCCCGTCATCGCCACGTCGGCTCGCACCGGCACCCCGGTGGCGAGAGACAGGATCGCGGTGGCCATGGTCACACCGGCCGAGGGCCCGTCCTTGGGAATCGCGCCCTGGGGCACGTGGACGTGGATCTCGTGTCGGGTGAGCTGCTCTTCCTCGGCGCCGAGATCCCCGACCCGGGAGCGCGCGAAGGTGAGGGCCGCGTGGCCCGACTCCTTCATCACGTCGCCGAGCTGCCCGGTCAGGACCAGGCCCTTGCCCGGGGTCATGGCGGCCTCGATCACGAGGCGCTCGCCCCCGGTCTCGGTCCAGGCGAGACCGTTGGCCACCCCCACCTCTCCCTCCTTCGAGATCGGATCGGTGGGGATCATGGGCGAGCCGAGGTAGTGGGCCACGTTGCGGCTCGTGAGCCTCACGCGTTCCTCGTCGCCCTCGGCGGTGCGCCGCGCGACCTTGCGGCAGATGGCCGCGATCCGGCGCTCGAGGCTCCGCACCCCGCTCTCGGTGGTGTACTCGGTCACCACCTTCGCGACGGCTGCCTCGCTCCAGTCGATGCGGTCCTCGGAGAGGCCGTTCTCCTCGACCTGTCGCGGGATCAGATAGGAACGTGCGATCTCGACCTTCTCCTCCGGGGTGTATCCGGAGAGGCGGATCACCTCCATGCGGTCGCGCAGGGGCCGCGGGATCGAGTCGAGCTGGTTCGCCGTGGCGATGAAGAAGACCTTCGAGAGATCGAAGGGAACGTTGAGGTAGGGGTCGCTGAAGTGATCGTTCTGCTCCGGGTCGAGCACTTCGAGCAGCGCGGACGACGGATCGCCCCGGAAGTCGGACCCG
>CAYYUT010000403.1:0-3920 GCA_964474935.1 uncultured Spirochaetales bacterium | reverse complement strand
GGAGGCCCCCATGCGGATGACCCCGCTCGACATTCGGAATCACCGCTTCCGCCGCCGCTGGCGCGGCCTCGATCCGTTGGAGGTCGACCAGTTCCTGGCCGCCGTCTCCGACGACGTCGAAGCGCTCGCCCGCGAGGCCGACGCGCTGCGCGAGCGTGCGCACCAGCTCGAGACGCGCGTCGCCGAGCTCGAGGCGCAGGAGGAGACGCTGCGCTCGACCCTGGTCACCGCCCAGGGCGTCAGCGAAGACCTCAAGCGCACGTCTCAGCGCGAGGCCGAGCTTCGCATCGGCGAGGCCGAGGTGCGGGCCGAGAAGATCCTCGACGCCGCCCACCGTCGCGCGTCGCGCCTGGCCCACGACATCCGGGAAATGCGTGCCCTCCGCCAGCGTGTGGCATCGGCTGTTCGAGCCACCCTCGACACACACATGGCGCTGTTCGAGAGCTTCTCGGGCGATCCCGACGAGGAGGAATCCCTTCCCGACGCGGTCGCCTTCTTCACTCCGGAGGGCGCGCATACGCTCGACGTCCAGGCGTCCGAGCCGACCGCCGAGGGTGGCACGGCCAGCGACCGTCATCCGGAAGGCACCCCGCGTGCCTCGGCGGGAGCGTCGCACCCGCACGACGAGCCGGCGTCGCATCGCGGCGAGCCCGCCTCGCCCGGCCTCGCGGGCCCGCCCCCGGGGCCTGCGTCCGAGGCTTGACGACCGAAGGGGCCGACCCCACGCTCCCCACGCCCGGAGCGACCGCCGCGTGCGGACCGACGTGAGCAGCACGCTCGACGCCCTGCTCCCAGCCCGACGGGGTGATCGCGACGCTGGCGCGAATGCCTGCCGCGGTGTAGCCATCCCGGGGGCCAGCGCCTCGCACCCGAGCCGTCGAGAGCCGCTGAGGAGAAGCCATGCCGATCTACGAGTACCAGTGCGAGAAGTGCGGCGCCGAGTTCGAGCGGGAGCAATCCATCTCGGACGATCCGGTCAAGACCTGTCCGGTGTGCCGGTCGCGGAAGGTGAAGCGGCTGATCTCGCGCACCTCGTTCGTCCTGAAGGGCGGCGGTTGGTATAAGGACCTCTACTCGTCGACGGGAAGCTCGACGGGTTCCGGTGACTCCGATTCCAGCTCGGGATCGGGCGACGAGAGCAGCGACACGTCGGGCGGCTCCAAGGAGTCGAAGAAAGCCGACGCCGGCAAGGGCGACGCGAAGACGTCGAAGGGTGGCTCGAAGAAGAGCGGCACCAAGGGCTCGGGATCGGGGTCGGCTGCCGCCTGACCCGTCGCTCGACGCACCGGGTCGAATCCGCCTGATATACTCGCGACGTCCATGGGGGGGTGCGTCGCATGGGTGAAGACAAGAGGGTCGCGTCGACCGGCTCCGGGCTCTCGACCGGAGCGGCGTCAGCGGACGTTCGATCGGGCGATCGATTCCGCGAATCGGGCGGAGGAACGGCCGCAACAGACCGCGGCCATCCCTCGGCCCGGATCGAGACCCTCGTCGTCGACGGAAAGGCCATCGCTCACGAGATCCGCGGCCGACTGGCTCGCGAGGTCGAGGCGCTCCGCGCCGCCGGTCGTCGCGAGCCCCGTCTCGCCGTGGTCCTCGTCGGCGAGGATCCGGCCAGCGCCTCCTACATCAAGGGGAAGCGCCGCGCCTGCGAGCGCATCGGCTTCTCGTCGGTAGAGCACGACCTTCCGGCCTCCGCCTCCGAGTCCGAGGTGCTGGCCGTGGTGCAGGACCTGAACCGGGACGACGCGATCGACGGAATCCTCGTCCAGCTGCCGCTCCCCGATGCCATCCGACCCGAGGCCGTGGCCAGCGCCATCGATCCGAGCAAGGACGTCGACGGTCTCCACCCGCTCTCCGCTGGACGGCTCGCCGCCGGCGAGCCCGGTCTGCGTCCCTGCACGCCGCTCGGGGTGCTCGAAGTGCTCGACCGCCACGGCGTGGCACTCGAAGGCGCCCACGCGGTGGTGATCGGACGGAGCGCAATCGTGGGCAAGCCGGTGGCGCTGCTCCTGCTCGAGCGGAACGCGACCGTCACGATCTGCCATTCGCGAACCCGCGATCTCGCGGCCATCACGCGCGAGGCCGATGTGCTCGTCGCCGCCGTCGGAAGCCCTCGGATGGTGAAGGCCGACTGGATCCGACCCGGCGCGGCGGTCGTCGACGTCGGGGTCAGCGTGGTCGACGGCAAGCTGGTCGGAGACGTCGATCTCGACGGCGTCCTCGGCATCGCCCGCCTGGTGACCCCTCCGCGGGGCGGGGTCGGACCGCTCACCATCACGATGCTCCTGAGCAACACCCTCGAAGCCTACCGGGCACGGAGCGGCCACGAGCCGGCAGCCGGTCCGGCCGACAGCAGCCCACGGACGACCCCTTGACGGCGCTGCGCCGAACCCCCCTGTACGCGCGACACGAGGCACTCGGTGCGCGCCTCGCACCATTCGCCGGCTTCGCGATGCCGATCCAGTACGCGCGCGGCATCGTTGCCGAGCACCGGACCGTGCGCGAGGCCGCCGGCCTGATCGCCGAGTCGCACTTGGGCCAGATCTGGGTCACCGGCCCGGAGGCCGAGGCGACGCTCGAGAGGCTGCTGACCTGCCGGGTGGAGACCCTGCGCCCCGGGCGGGTGCGCTACGGCCTGCTGTGTCACGAGCACGGCGGCACGGTGGACGACGTCACCCTCTACCGCCTGGGTCCGGACCGCTTCTTCCTGTGCGTCAATGCGGCGAACATCGAGAAGGACTACCGCTGGGTGGTGCGTCACGCCGGGGGCGCCCGGATCGAGGACCGCAGCGACCGGACCGCCCTGCTCGCCCTCCAGGGTCCGGCCAGCCTCGACGTGATCGCCCGCCTGTGGGACCACACCGGCAGGCCGCCCGGGCGATTCCGGTTCGTCGAGGCCAAGGTCGCTGGCGTCCCGGTGCTGGCCTCACGAACCGGGTACACGGGCTCCGACGGATTCGAGATCTATCTGCCGAGCGATGGCGCCGAAACGCTGTTCGACGCGATCCTGGACGCCGGTCGGTCCGCGGGCGTCGAGCCCGCGGGCCTGGGCGCACGCGATACCCTGCGCCTCGAGGCCGCGCTGCCCCTCTACGGCCACGAACTCGAGGACGACGTCAGCCCCATCGAGGCCGGTCTCGAGCGCTTCGTGAAGCTCGATCGCGGCGGCTTCCTCGGCTGCGAGGCGCTCCGAGCCCAGGCCGCGGCGCCCCTCGCTCGTCGGCTCGCGGGCTTCGCGCTGACCGATCGGGGGATCGCCCGGGCCGGACACGAGATCTTCGCCGCCGATCAGGCCGTCGGGGTCGTGTCGTCCGGTGCCCCCTCCCCGACCCTCGGCCGCTCGATCGGGCTGGGCTTCGTCGCCCCGCCCCTTGCCGAGCCGGGAACTCCGCTTAAGGTTCAGGTGCGTGGCCGGATGCTGGCAGCGCGCGTGGTGGACACGCCGTTCGTGAAGCCAGATCGTTGAACGCGCAGCGCAACCGGGTCACGGCCCGAGGGCCGGCACCCTCGCCTCGGCGAGACGACGCACAGGAGACGCTTCCGTGGCCGAGTACGAATTGGAGCTTCCCGACGAACTTCGTTACAGCGACAAGGACGAGTGGGCTCGAATCGAAGGCAGCAAGGTCACTGTCGGCGTCACCGACTACGCGCAACACAAGCTCGGCGACGTATCCTACGTCGAGCTGCCGTCGGTCGGCACCGAGTTGACGCGCGGCGAGCCCTTCGGGGTGATCGAATCGGTCAAAGCGGTCTCCGATCTCTACGCCCCCGTCTCGGGTGAAGTCGTCGAGGTGAACGAAGACCTCCAGGAGCAGCCCGAGACGGTGAACGAGGACTGCTACGGCGACGGCTGGATGCTCACCATCGCCGTCGAGGGCAGCACCGCGTTCGATGAACTGATGGCCGCCAAGAGCTAT
>CAYYUT010000402.1:0-3953 GCA_964474935.1 uncultured Spirochaetales bacterium | reverse complement strand
GCTGGCCGCCGGTCTGGTGCTCGCCGTCGTGTCGCTAGGGCTGTTGCTCCTGGCGGGGCCGGGCCTGCTGCGGGCGCGTTCGCGGCGGCGTCTCTACGCCGGATCGGAGGACGCCGGATCGGGCGAGGCGATCCGGTCGGGCCGGATCGCGCGGTGGCTCGTGCGCGCGGGGTTCCGGAGCCGCCACGCGGCGACCGGGTTCGCGGTCGCGTGCGTCGCGTGTCTCGGACTCGCCGGGGCCGCCGTCTGGCTCTGGCTCGCGACCGACGTCGGCCCTGCGCTCGTCGCCGGCGCCGGGGTGGTGCCGGGTCCGGCGGGTGCCTTGACGGCCCTCGTCATCGAGCTGGGGCCGATCATCTTGTTCATGTGCCTCGCGCTCGCGCCGTGGCTCGTGGTGCGGTCGGCCCGGCGATCGCGGCTCGAATCGATCGAGGAGGATCTGCCCGTGAGCCTCGAGCTGCTGGCGACGCTCGGCGAGGCGGGTTTCGGCTTCGACGCGGCCGTCGATCGCCTGCTCGAGTCGCAGCCGGGGCGACCCGCGTTGGCGAGCGAGTTTCGCCTGTATCAGCGCGATGCGTTGGCCGGGATGCCGCGCGTCGAAGCGCTGCGTCGCCTCGCCGATCGGACCGACGTGCCCGCGATGACGGTGCTCACGACGGCCCTGATCCAGGCCGAGCAGATGGGCTCGAGCCTCGCGACCGTTCTGCGCACCCAGGCGGAGGACCTGCGCAACCTGCGCCGCGAGCGCGCTCTGGCACAGGCCGAGGCGCTCGAGGTAAAGCTCGTGTTCCCGCTGGTGATCTGCTTCCTTCCCGGCCTCTTCGTCGCGGCCGCGGGACCTGCCTTCTACCAGTTCATCCAGCTCATCGACCGCATCGCGCGAGGGGGCAGCTGACCCATGACGTCATGGCTCTCGACCGGTTTGGCCATCGGATGCCTGAGCCTCGCGCTCGCCGGCTGCGGCAGCGCGCGCTCGGTGCTCGGTCCGACCTGGGAGCAGCAGGACGCCGCGCCGCGGCTCGCCGTCTTGCTCGATCGCTGGGAGGAGCTGCGCTCGGCGGGACAGACCTGCGAGGATCTGCCCCGCGTGGGCCAGCCGGAGCGCGACTGCGGCCGGATCCAGCTCGGCTTGCGCCAGCTCGCCGCCGAGTTCCCGAGCGACGCGTCGGTGCTGCTCGCCAACGCGGTGGTTTCCTACGAGGTGGGCTATCCGACGCGTGCGCAGTCGTACCTCGATGCCGCGTTGACCGTGGATCCTGCCTACCCCGAGGCCGCGATCCTGCGGAGCCGCATTGCCATCGAGGAGGGCAATCTGCCCTTCGCGCGACGTCTGCTCCGCGAATCGATCGAGCTCTCGCCCGATCATGCCGGCCTGCGCGAGGCGCTGGCCTCGGTCGCCTACCTCGCCGGCGACTTCCCCTCGGCGCGCAAGCAGCTCCTCGCAGCGGAGCGTCTCGGAGCGCCGCCGTGGAGGATCGCCTACCACCGGGGTCTGGTGGCGGAGGCGGTGGGCGATCCGACGGCGGCGGCCGCGCACTATCGACGCTCGCTCGAGGAGCGGCCCGACTACGAGCGCGCCCGCGCTCGCCTCGCCGGAATCCAGCTCGATTACTGAGAGACCAACGCACGGTTCCGGGGCAGCCCCTCGCCGTTCGTGATCGACGCGGACCACGTCAGCGCGTTCGCGAGAAGAGATCCGAGAGGCGGGGCGTCCGGACCGCGAAGCCGATCGCCAGGTTGTGGTTGAAGAGGTCGGGTGACTCGTCGAGGTACACCATCAGGTACCCGACGTTGAGTGTCAGCCCAGGCATGATCTGGCGACTCACGCCGACCAGCAGCTGGTTCTCGCCGAGACCGCGCTGCTCGATCGTCGGGGTCCGGTTCAGATCGATCAGGAACTCCTGGCGTGCGAAGATGCGAAGCTTCTCACTCCAATCGTAGGCGCCTCCGATCGCCACGCGGCCTCGCCATGCCACCTGCTCGCCCCCGAAGAACCGCTCCTCGAGCCAGAAATGCCCGAAGCCCGTGAACTCTCCGAAGGGGCGCTCGTACTCGATGCGCTGCCAGGCGCGGTGCTCCTCGGTCGCCCGGGGATTCTCGAAGATGTGTGCGTCGTAGCCGAGCGAGAGCGCGAAGCCGTGCGGCAGGGTGGTCCGCAACCAGGGCCGGACGACGGTGCGCTCGTAGCGATCGAGGTCGCGCGTGAGGCGGCTCTGGGCCATCAGGTGGAACGAGAACTGCTCTGTCAGAGGCACCTGGATCTCGTTCACCACCCAGAGACCCCCGTCGTGGCGCGACCGGGCATCCACCCTCGACGGGATCGCGGCGACCAGCGCGACGAGCAGGGCGAGCCCAGCCGTCCAAAGTCGGATCATCGGACGTACTTCTCGCCGCGCACGACGTCGACATCGGTGGTCCATGCGATCACCGCGTAGTGCGGGAAGTAGTGCTCGCTCAGGTGCGAGACGATCTTCCCCGCAACCGTCTCGGACACGATCACTTCGATCCGGATCGATTCGCCCGGGATGCTGCCCGTGCGAATGCCGCGCGATCCGCGACCGCGCGTCTCGGAGGCCGTGAATCCGGTGGCGCCGAGCGAGAGCAGCTCGCGCGAGAGCCGCTCTTCGAGAATCGTCTCGGCCACGATCGTGATGAGCTTCAGACGAGCCGCCGCCATGTCTCAGCCTCCGATCCAGCGGGCGATCTGGAAGTAGATCGGGATGCCCACGACCAGGTTGAAGGGGAAGGTGATGGCGAGCGATGCCGTGATCGAGAGCGTGGGGTTCGCGTCGGGCAAGGTGATCCGGACCGCGGGCGGCGCGGCGATGTACGAGGCGCTGGCCGACATGGTGCCGAGGACGGTGGCGCCGCCCACCGAGAGCCCCGCCCCGTGGCCGAGCAGCACCCCCAGCGCTCCGTGGATCACGGGCATGACGACGCCGAAGGCCACCAGGAAGGGGCCCACCTTGCGGAGGTCGCCGAGGCGCTCGCCGGCCACCACCCCCATCTCGAGCAGGAAGATCACGAGCGCTCCCTTGAAGAGGCCTTCGAAGAAGGGCGAGACCTGCGACCAGGCCTCCGGTGCCATGAAGTAGCCGACCACGAGGCCGCCGACGAGCAGGATCATCGTGCGGCCAGTCAGGATCTCGTGGAAGACCTCGGAGACCGGCGTGTCGCGCGACGCGAGCTTGAGCGATCCGAGCGCCAGGGCGATATGGATGCCGGGGCTCTCGAGCAGCGCGAGCAGGGTCGGCATGAAGCCCTCGGCCTTCGCACCCATCGCGTCCACGAAGGTGACGGCCGCGATGAAGGTGACCGCCGAGACCGAGCCGTAGTGGGCGGCGATGCCTGCGGCGTCCGAGGTGCCGAGTCCCCCGAACCGCCGAAGCACCCAGTAGCTGGTGAGCGGTCGCAGGCAGCCGAGCCCGAGCGTGAAGAGCGCGGGCACGATGATCGAGCCGATCGGTGCGTGGGCGAGCTCGACGCCCCCCTTCAAACCGAGCGAGAAGAGCAGGTAGATGCCGAGCCCGGCGTAGATATCGCGGGGCAGCGAGAACTCGCTCCGCACCACGCGCGCGAACACCCCGAGCACGAAGGCGAGCGTGATCGGAGAGAGCAGGTTGATGCGAAGGATGTCGCCCACTGCGTGATCTCCTCCCGATGCGACGCCGCGCCGTTCGGGCCCCGCTGGGCCCCATGCCGGTGCCGTGATGGTCCGTTCGGACGGTCCCGTGCGCGCAGATCGCGGCTCCGTGCCAGCGACCCCGCCCGGGCGGCCCCGGCGCGGTGGGTCGCACGGGGCGTTTTGAATTACGCGAAGTTTATTACGTGAAGTTTTTTTCAAGCGCAACCCCGGCGAACGAATTCCCCGAGGCGACGCCGTGGGACCACGCGTGCTGCGAGCCGAGCCCGATCGAGCCGGCTCGGTGTTGCGAGCCGTAGGCGCGATCGCC
>CAYYUT010000401.1:0-3958 GCA_964474935.1 uncultured Spirochaetales bacterium | reverse complement strand
GAATCCGGATTCGAGGGGATCGTGGCGATCGAGGGGACCGGCGGGGCCGGTGGGCGCGACGGTGGATCGTCAGCCCGCTGCGGACCGGCCGAAGCAGAACTCGGGCGTCCAGTGGCGGTGCACCGCCGTCCGGCCGACGGGACGGGCGCGCAGGCTGGCCACGAAGCGGCTGGGAAGGATCAGGCCCGCGTCGGTCTGCGCGCTCTCCACCTCCGACAGACGGGCCAGGAGCGCGCGGTCGGCCGCACGTTCGGGATCGAGCGCCGGTCCGCGCGGGTCGTCGAGCAGCCGGTCGACCAGACCGCCAAAGGCCAGGAAGCTCTCGAACTCGAAGCGCTCCCGGAGCCAGCGTCCGAGCTGGGGATGGCCCGATCGCGGACGAGATCGTTGTCCGGCGGGGCCTGCTCCCACGGACCCGGCGGAAGCTGCCGGTTCTTCCGTGGAACGCCAGTCTGCGGGCAGGGCCGCCCGGATCCGGTCGGCCAGCTCGGCCGCCCGCTCCTCGGCGTCGCCATCGGGTACGAGTCGGTCGTGGACCACGAAGAGGCCGTCCGGTTCGATCGATCGCCGGATGTGATCGAGCCACGTCTCGGGTGCCGGCAACCGGTGGAGGACGCCGCGTGCGAGACAGACGCCGAACGTTTCGGGAGGGTTCCAGCTCGCGAGGGGCCGACCGACGAAGTTCAGGTGCTCGCGAACACCCACCTGGGCGGCGCGTTCGCCCCCAAGGGTGAGCCGCTCGAGATCGGTATCGACACAACGGATCGCGAAGTTCGCGACGCCCGCCTCGAGGCAATGCGAGGCCACCGCGATCTCGAGCTCGAGGGCTCCGCCTCCGAGGCTCAGGATCTCGACCGGATGCGGCTCGTGCCGCAGACATTCCTCACGGACGAGACTCGCGACGAAGGCCTGGAGCGAGTCGAAGCCGAGGGCCCGCATGCGGCGCCTGAGCTCGGATTGCTCCCAGGCTGCACGCATCGGCGCGGGAGAACACGCGACGTCTTCGGGAGCGGTGGTCGCCGCACCGGCGGTCTCGGCGGGCCTCCACCCGAGAGGGGTCTCGTCGCGAATCGGTGCGTCCGGCTCGACGGAGGCCCGGGCCTCGGTGGGCTGCGACCGCGCCACGCGGACGGCTGCCGACGGTGTCGGTCGGCGCAGGGCCCCGATGCGCGGCGGGGCGTCCGCGGCGGCAGCGGCAGCGGCAGCGATCGCAGGCTCCGGGATCCCGTTCGCGCCGGTCGGATCGACGGCGTCGACCGGGCGAACCGTTGCGAGCGTCACGCCCGCATCGCCCGTCCCGCCCGTGTCGACCGAATCGCCCGTTTCCAGCCTTGCGAGCGTGTGCTGCGTCTCGAGCGCGTCGGGCTGCGGCTCGGGTGCTGCGGCGTCGACTCCGGGCTCCGGCGGGTCCTGCGTCCGGCCGGATCGATCTCCCTCGTCGGCCGGGGGCGCCGCCGAAGGCGGGCCGGGGAGGTCGAACGCGGCTTCGGTGGGTTCGGCCGGCGCCTGCGGGGCATCGGCCCGATGCGTGGCGGCCCCGAGCCGGACGGTCGACCACGTCCGGGCCGTCTCGACGGCCGTCCAGCGCGCCGGTGGCGGCGCGCCGGCGGGCAGCATCTCGGCGGGCAGGGTCGCCGCCGTCTCGGTCGCTTCGGCCGTCTCGGTCGCTTCGGCTGTCTCGTTGGCTTCGGATGGCTCGCGGGGCGTCGCGGTCGCCGCGGACGGTGCCTCCTCGGGCGACGCCTCACCGGACCCGGCTGCCCGGTCGGGTGCGCCGGTAGACGCTTCCACGCCCCGGGCCGTGCCGGCGCGGGCGCTGGCGTTCTCGTCGCTCGGGCGGTCGGCCTCCCCGGCGAGCTCGTCCATCAGGCGCTCGCTCAGGGCGGCCGGGGAGGGGGTGGGCCGCTCCGGCTGCAGCCGCTCCCGATGCGGTCGGCGCGCCGTGTCCGCCGATTGCGCCGAACCGGGCGGTGCGGTGCGCTGCTGAGCGCGGCGTTCTTCGATCCTGGCGACCTGGCGCGCGAGGACGGCGATCTCCGAATCGGTCTCGGCGAGCTCGCGCCGGAGCTCGTCGAGGATCTGTGCGAGCTCTCGCGCTTCGGGATCGGGCAGCGCCTCGGTCGCCGCACCCGTGGGCTCGGTCGCGGTCTCGGAGGATTGGGGAAGATCTCGGCCCGCGCTCCCGGTTCCGGAGCGAGCCGGTCGAGGCGCGTCCCCCGACCGATGGGCGCGCGGATGCGAAGCTCCCCCCATGACGCTCGAATCATTGCCTTTCCCCGTACACCCGGCAAGCGGCGCCGCGCGCTGCGCGGGACCGCCGCGAGAGGCTATGGTCTGCGCGTCGCCCCCCGGCGGAGTCTCGTTTGCTGCAACCGGTTCCCGCGCATGTCGTGCAGGCGCACGCCGAGGCCCTCGTGTTGGCGGTCTCTGGCCCGATCGCAGCGCTGCTCGCCGTCGCTGCGCTGCTCGGAGTCTGGCTCCTCGCAGTGAGCCTCGGGTGGGTCCTGGCGCCGGTCTCCGATCCCCTTCACGCGATGTGGATGCGCCCCGAGTTCCGGCGCCTGGTGGCGCTCGGATCGTTCTCGCGTCTGCTCGCCCGCTCGCGCGCGATGCGCCAGCAACTGCTCCGCCGGTATCTGCGTGCGCTCGCCCACGACGACGAACGCTCGGAATGGCTGCGACGCTACGTGGCGCCTCGCCCCGAAGCGCACGGAGAGCGGGTCGCCCGACAACTCGCACACGACCGGCGCATGCTGGTCGCGGGCGAGCCGGGCGTCGGGAAGAGCGCGCTCCTCGCGCATCTGGCGGCCGCGTTCGCCGAGCCTTCACCTTCGTTTCGGGGCATCCGGCGTATCCCGATCCTGTTGGATGTCGCGGGGCCGGGTGCGAAGCGCGACGTCGATGCGCTGGCACGCGAGGCCCTCGAGCGGCTCGGTCAGATCAGTGATCCCGGTCTGGCGCACTCGCTGCTCGGTGCGGGGGGCTTCGTCTATCTCGTGGATGGGGCCGACGACGTCGATGTCGACGTCCTGCGCGGGCTCGAGGCGTGGGCGCGATGCCTTCCGCCGGATGACTGGGTCTGCATGGCCGTCGGGGACGATCCGTCCGAGGGCTTCGACGGCTGGTCGCGGTTGATCGTCGAGCCCCTCGACCGCGAGGCGCTGGTCGCGGTGCTGGGCCTCGAGGTCGGCGCCGAACGTGCGGCGCTCCTGCTCGAGCGAATGAGCGACGCCACCCTCGAGCTCGCCCGCAATCCCCACGATCTCCGGCTGGTCGTGGATCTGATGCGCCCGGGCGCCGAGCCGCCTGCCAGCCGGGCCGAGCTCTACGAACGCACGTTCGCGCCCACGATCGATCGATGGCTCGACGCGGGGCGTGCCGAGCTGGCGCGGACACTGTTCGCGACGGCCTGGTCGCTCGAGGCCGAGCACGGCAGTCTGCTCGTCGAGCTGCCCAGTCCGCAGCCGATGGAGATTCGTGATCACCTGTGGCAGCGGAAGCTGCTCGTACGTCGCGGCCAGACCTATCATCTTCGCCATCGGCTCCTTCGGGCCTATCTTGCGGCCCAACATCTCGCCGGACACTGGCCCGACGTCCTCATGCGCGCCGGAGCCGCGATGCCGACGATCTCCGACGTGGTGCTCCGCTTCGCCGTCATCGCCCTCGAAGGCCCCGACGAAGCCGAGCGCTTCTGCTTCGCGCTCTTCGATCGCAGCCCCGCACAGGCAGTACGTCTGGTCGATTGGCTCGCGAGTCACGGACCCCTCCACTGCGGAGACTGGCTGCCGGTCTTTCGTCGGACCCACGCGGCAGCGACCCTCGGCGGGCTGCTCGAAGATCTCCGCCGGGAGACGTTGCATCCGCTCGGACCGGTTGGCCGCGCCGGTCGCGTGCCGGTCGCGGCATGAGGTGGTTCGGCGGGAAGGCCTGCGCGCAGAGTCGTGATCGGGAGGTGCAG
>CAYYUT010000400.1:0-3969 GCA_964474935.1 uncultured Spirochaetales bacterium | reverse complement strand
AGGTCAGCGCCATCCACCTCGACCCGGATGGGCCGATCGCGCCGCCAGACACCTTCGCCCACGTGACGCGCGGTGTCGAATCCGTGCGCATCAGGGGCATGCCGTCGCGGCCGAGTTGATAGATCGTGATCTGCGAGGCCAGCCCGCGCAGCGGGTCGAGCTCTTCGGCTTCGTACAGGTGGCTCCCGACCCGGAACCACACCGAGCCGCGGTCCTCGTTGCGGTTCTTGATCTCGGTGTTCTTCAGGTGGCTGGCGATCGCACTCGCGCGGGGGGCCAGCTCGTTCACCAGCCCGTAGTAGACGACCGAGAGCAGGGCGCAGATCACCAGAATGGGCACCACGACGCGCAGCGTCGAGATGCCGCAGGCCCGGATCGCGATCAGCTCGCCCCGCACCGCGAGCATGCTCAGGGTGAGCGACGCCCCCGCGAGGAGCGCGAGCGGGAAGACCCTGGCCGCGAGCACCGGCACGCGCGCCGAATAGAAACGCGCGACCTCCGACAGGGTCGAATCGTACTTGGTGAACCACTGCAGGTTGTCGACCACGTCGATCAGGAGGTAGGCGACCAGCAGCGCGCTCGCGCAGAGCACGACCATCTCGGCGAACAGGCGCACGACGTAGCGCGCCAGGATGAAGCGGCCCCGGCCGAGCGCCCGGCCGCCGCCCGCGCGTCGGGTCGCGCCGCGCCCGTCACCGCGCATCGACGAGAGCCGCGGTGCCTGGAACAACAGCACCACGGCGGCGGTCCCGAGGAGCGCGTTCGGGAGCCATACGATCGGGGCCACGGGCAGCGCGTCGCCGCGGGTGAGGCCGTAGGCCAGCTGGACCAGCGCGTAGTAGACCACGGTGACGGCGAGACCCAGCACCGCCCCGCCCGAACGCGAGACGCTCTTGCGCGCGAGCGACAGGGGCAGGGCGAGCACGCCGAACAACAGGGTGGCCATCGGAAGGGCGAGCCGGCGGTGCCACTCGACGCGCGCCTGTCGCCCACGGCGCGGATCGTCTCGCTCCCCGGAGATCGCCGCGAGCTCGGCCAAGGTCGCCATCGAGCTCCAGTCGGCATCCAGGTCGACTCCCGCCGAGGGGGCGGGCAGGGTCTGGCGCATCCGGTCGAAGCGCACCTGGGTGAGCTGGTCGCCCGAATCCATCAGGACGGTGCCCGCCTCGAGGTCCACGTGCAGCCCGCCGTCGTCGGCCGGGGCCAGCGCGGCGCGCTCGGCGAAGATCGTTTCGCCCATGTCGGGGGACCACAGGGCCACCCCTTCGAGCAGGTCGCCCTCGAGCGAGACGTCACGGGCCTGGATCCGCCAGCTGCCGAACGAGCTCTTGGCACCCGGCACGATCTGGGTGCTCGGGTTCCGGCGTGCGATCTCGAGCAGGGCCCCGTCGAGGGCCCGCAACGAGGCGGGTCCCGCGACGAGCGACAGGCCGAGCGACACGAGCGCCCAGAAGGCGGCGAAGGTCACGATCGGCACGGCGAGGCTCCGAGGCGAGACGCCGCTCGCCTCGAGCACCAGGAGCTCGCGGTCGGCTCCGAGGCGCCCGAGCGCCACCAGGACCCCGACGAGCACCGCGAAAGGGAGCATCTCGCCGAGCAGGGGCAGGGCCTTCCAACCCGCCAGGGCGGCGACCTCCCCGACGGCGAAGCCGCGGTTGGCCACCAGATCGACGAGCGTCAGCAGATCGGGTGCGAGGACGGCGAGTGCGAAGCCCGAGAGCGCGATCAGGGTCGGGACGATCATCTGCAGCGCCAGGTAGCGGGCCAGCAGGGGGCTCTGGCGTCGCGGCCGGACGCTCAGCGGCGCCGACCGGGGCTCGCTGCCCGACTCGGGAGGCGCCGCCGTGGCCCCGGGCGGGGAGGCCCCCTGCGTCGCGCGGTCCTCGGATTGGGAAGGGGCACTCATGGGACGTCGGAGGACTAGCATGCGGAAGCCCGCTTGGCCCCGAGCCGGCTCCGCCGCCCTGCCCCGAGGGGAGAGAGGTGAATCCGGGCGCGCTTGCAGCGCATCCCATTTCCACTAGGGTTCGCGCGCACACCGCAGAGGGGTGACCGAGGTGTCAGTCGCCGAAAGGCAGACCCCCGGGCCGGCCCAGGTCGAGGCCCGCCACCATCGCCAGGATTCCGAGACGACGACCGCGGCCGCTTCGGCCCCGCGGCCGGACCGTCTCGGTCTGTCCCCGCAGTGGCTGCGCCAGCGCTTCGCTCACGCCTACACCCCGCGGCCCGGTATCTACTGGGCCGACCTCGCCCTCTCGGCGGCCCTCGGCTGGGGATCGTTCCTCCTCGCTGGGAGTCTCGCCGCACCCGGGTCGTGGCTGTTCGTGGTGCCGGCGGTGCTGGGCCTCTACCGGATGATGCTCTTCATCCACGAGATCGCGCATCTGCGCCCCGGGGCGCTGCCCGGGTTCGAGCGGGCCTGGAACCTCGTGGCCGGATTCCCGCTGATGGTGCCGAGCTTGATGTACGGGACCCATGCCGATCATCACAAACGCTCGGTCTACGGCACCTGCGAAGACCCCGAGTACGAGCCGATCGCCCACTGGGCCCCGCTCCGGATCGCGGCCTCGACCCTCACGATGGCGGTCTTCCCGCTCGCCCTGCCGATTCGCTGGGGGGTGATGGCGCCGATCTCGTTGCTGGTGCCGCCCTTCCGGCGGCTCCTGGTCGAGCGGCTCTCGACCCTGGTGATCAACCCCGCCTACCGCCGGCGCTGGCCGTCGGGCCGCGAGGCCCGGCGCTTCCGTCTCGGCGAGATCGGTTGCTTCGTCTATTTCTGGGTGGCCGTCGCAGCCTTCGCCTCGGGTGCCATCGGCTGGCACTGGCTGCTTCTCTGGTATGGAGTCGCCTCGGGCATCCTGGTCCTGAACCACTTCCGGACCCTGGTCGCGCACCGCTACGAGAACCTCGGGGAGCGAATGGATGTGGCGGGCCAGCTCCTCGATTCGGTGAACCTGAAGGGATTTCCGCTCGTGACGGCCCTGCTCGCACCGGTTGGCCTGCGATACCATGGCCTTCACCACCTGATGCCGGCCCTTCCCTACCACAGTCTGGGGATGGTGCACCGGACGCTCGTGAGCGAGCTGCCCGACGCCTCGCCCTACCGCGAGACCGAGGCACCCGGTCTCGTGCCGGCGCTGCGTGCGCTCTTCCGCCGGGCCGCAGCGAACCAGCTCGGCCACCCGTCCCAGAACGGCGAACGGTAGTCCGCTCCCGGCGATCGCCGGTCGGCCAGCTGGGCCGCCGGGGCCGCCGGGGCCGCCAGGGCCCGCCGGACAGGGCTGGCCTAGCGCAGGACCTTGAGGCGCAGCACCCGGAAGAGCACGGGCCAGCCCCATACGAAGGGGTGGCGGCGCTGACGTTCGGTCACCTCGATGTGGACCCCGCTGTGGCGCTCGAGCTTCCAGAGCACGTACGGGACCCAGCCTTCGAAGGTCAGCGGCGTCTTCAGGAGCCCGAGCGCAGCGACGCCCTTGGCGAGTGGGCGGCGCAATGCCCAGCGACGCCGGGCCGTTCGGCGCGCACGCTCGCCGATCCGGAGCTCGACGGCTCCGTCCTCCTCCACCGGTCGGACCCACTCGATCCGGCCGCGCGCCGCCAGGTCGGCCAGCGCGAGCCGGGTGATCGCGTCCATCCGGGTCGCCTGTGCGTCGTAGAGCGCCTGGATCGTCTGGGGCTGCTCGCTCCGCAGCTCGGAGGCATAGGTCTCGGCGAGCCCCCGGCGCCACAGATCGGCTGGGGTGAACCGGAGCCGGTCGCCCTCGCCCGGAAGCAGCCGATGCAGGCGATCGACCGCGGTGCGGATCGCATCGACCACCCCCGCGCGCGTGATCTCCCGCGCCGCGAGGTCCCGGGCGTACACGAGCCGCGCGGGCTGACAGAACCGCGACCAGACCCGGCCATCGGGACCGCGGCCCCGGACGGCGCGGCCGAACTGGGCGGTCGTGAGCACCGCGTACTTCGTGCGCC
>CAYYUT010000399.1:0-3985 GCA_964474935.1 uncultured Spirochaetales bacterium | reverse complement strand
GCGGTCTCAACCTCGACCTGCGGCGCCTGCGGCGCGCGGCCGGACCCGTCCAGCGGCTCGTGACGATGGGGGCCGCGATCACCGCGGTGGGAGGCGCGCTCTCGGCCCGGCTCCTGATGGGCTGGAGCTGGACGCAGTCCATCCTGTTCGGGACGCTCGTGATCGTGACGGGCCCGACCGTGGTGCGCCCGATCCTTCGCAACGTGCGTCTCCGCACCCGGCTCGCGACGATCGTCGAAGCGGAAGGGGTCCTGATCGATCCGGTCGGGGCGATCATCGCCGCGGTGGCCCTGCAGGTGCTGGTCGGCGATGCCCGCGAGGACGTCACCACCGGCATCCAGGGACTCGGGCTCCGACTCGGCTTCGGAACCCTCGCCGGGCTGATCTTCGGGTTCGGGCTGGGTGGACTGCTGCGCCTTCCGCGCGCCGTCCCCGAGGGCCTCGAGAATATCGTCACCCTCGGCCTGGTGCTGGTGCTCTTCCAGCTCTGCGAGGCGCAGCTTCCCGAGAGCGGCATCCTGGCCGTGACCGTGGCCGGGGTCGTGGTCGGGAACGTCGGAGTCCACGTCGGCACCGCGCTGCGCGAGTTCCAGGACAATCTGACGCTCGCGCTGATCGCGCTCCTGTTCGTCCTGCTCGCCGCCGACGTCCGGATGGCGGACGTCGTGGCGCTCGGGTTGCCGGGCCTCGCCACCGTGGGTGCGCTCATGTTCGTGGTGCGCCCCGTGATGGTCTTCCTCTCGACGACTTCGTCCGAGCTCAGCACTCGCGAGCGGGCCTTCCTCTCGTGGGTCGGACCGCGGGGGATCGTCGCCGCGTCCGTGGCCTCGATCTTCGCCACCTTCATGGATGCGGCCGGGGCGCCCGGCGGGACCGAGCTCCGGGCGCTCGTGTTCCTCACGATCGCCGTGACGGTCGTGGTCCAGGGCGCGAGCGCTCCGCTCGTGGCGAAGCTCTTCGGGGTGCGTGCGCCGGTTCGCGAGGGCGTCACGATCCTCGGTGCCGAGGACTTCGGGCTCGCGCTCGGCGAGGCCCTCCGCCGCGCGGGTCTGCCGGTGGGCTTCCTCGACGCCAACCCGGGCCACTGCCGGAACGCCCAGGAGCGCAACTTTCCGGTCGTCTATGGCAACGCCCTCGAGGAACGCACGCTCGCGCGGGCCCGGCTCGAACGCGTCGATGCCGTGGTGGGCCTGACGGCCAACGACGAGGTCAACAGCCTCTTCGCCCAGGAGGCTCGCGAGAGCTTCCAGGTGCCCCAGCGCTACGCCGTGATCAACACGCTCCAGAAGGGGGTGACGCCCGAGATCCTGGCGCGACACGGCACCCGGATGCTCTTCGACGGGCCCACCGACGTGGAGCGATGGAACGTCCGGTTCCGACACGAACTGGCGCGGATCGAGCCCTGGCGCTTCGTCGGTGTGGCCGACGAAGAGGAGGCCGAGGCGGCGAGCGCCGCGGCGGACGAGCCCGCGGCGAGTCACGTCCTGCTCGCGGTGCGACGCAACGGCCAGTGGCAGCTCATGCACCGGGCGATCGCGTTGCGGCCCGACGACATCGCGCTCATCGCGATCCATACGGAGGCCGAGGCGAGTGCCCGCAAGGCGCTCGACCGCCGGGGCTTCGAGCCGGCGCCCGACGCCGCGCTCGCCCCCGAGCCGAGCTAGGACGACACGGGACCGACTCCTGGCGTCGAGACGCGGGGACGCCCGGACCGGGGGTGCCTACGGCCAGCCGGCTAGGCGTTGCCGGCCTTGACCGATTCGAATGCCCAGTCGAGCCACGGGACCAAGGCCTCCAGGTCGGCGCGCTCGACGGTCGCCCCGGCCCAGATGCGGAGTCCCGGGGGCGCATCGCGGTAGGCCGCGATGTCGTAGGCGATGCCCTCGTCGTCGAGGAGCCGGGCCATCTGCTTGGCCGTCTGCGCCTGGTCGTCTTCGGCGAGCGCGGAGAACCACGGGTCGACGATCTGGAGACAGACCGAGGTCTGCGAACGCGTCTCGGCACGATCCGCCAGGAACGCCACCCAGTCGGTCCGATCCACCCAGTCGGCGAGCACTCCGAGGTTCGCCTGCGCGCGCTCGGCCATCGCCTTCCAACCCCCGAGCCCCTCGGCCCAACGAAGGGCGTCGAGCGCGTCCTCGACACAGAGCATGCTGGGCGTGTTGATCGTCTCTCCGCGGAAGATGCCTTCGATGAGCTTGCCACCCTTGGTGAGGCGGAAGACCTTGGGGAGTGGCCACGACGGCGTGTGGCTCTCGAGCCGCTCCCCCGCACGTGGTGAGAGCACGAGCATGCCGTGGGCCGCCTCGCCGCCCAGCACCTTCTGCCACGACCAGGTCACCACGTCGAGCTTCGGCCAGGGCAGGGCCATCGCGAACACTCCGGACGTGGCGTCGCAGAGCGTCAGGCCTTCGCGCGCGTCCGAGATCCAGTGGGCGTCGGGAACGCGGACGCCCGAGGTGGTGCCGTTCCACGGGAACACCGTGTCGCGCGCGGGATCGACCTGTCCGAGGTCGGGCAAGGCCCCGTAGGCCGCGTCGAGGGTGCGCACGTCGTCGAGCCGGAGCTGCTTCACGATGTCGGTGACCCAGCCCGACCCGAAGCTCTCCCAGGCGAGGACGTCGACTCCCCGCGCCCCGAGCAGCGTCCACATCGCCATCTCGAAGGCTCCGGTGTCCGATCCCGGAACGATCCCGATCCGATGGTCGTCGGGGATCTCGAGGACCCGGCGACTGCGGTCGATGACCTCGGCGAGCTTGGCCTTCGCGACCCCGGCTCGGTGCGATCGCCCGAGCGTGGCGTCGCGGAGCGCCTCGAGCGACCAACCAGGTCGCTTCGCACAGGGGCCGGAGCTGAAACACGGATTCGACGGTCGGGTTTGCGGTTTCATGGGGGCCGAAGCATAGACTAGGATGGAGCCGATGGAACTCCTCCCGCTCGGCGACGACCTCTACGCCTGCCTGCAGGCGGACCGCGGTCTCGGGACGAGCAACTCGGGTCTCGTCGATCGCGGCGGCGGCCTCGTCGTCGATACGTTCTGGGACCTGCCGCACACGCGTCGCATGATCGCTACCTATGCGGCGGTGTGGCGCGGGATGCCGGGGCGCGTCGTCAACACCCACCACAACGGCGACCACTGCTGGGGCAACCAGCTCTTCCCGGAGGCCGAGATCATCGGGCATCGGCGCTGCGCCGAGTCGTTCGAGAAGGAATCGCCGGCGGGCATGGAGGCGATCCGGGGGCTGCGCGACCACGACGACCCGGCCCTCGCCGCTCTGGCAGCCGCCCTGGCCGAATGGGACTTCGGAGGCCTCGAGCTCCATACGCCGACCCCCCTGGTCGACGACCGCATGGAGCTCGATCTCGATGGGCTCCGCGTCGACCTCGTCTACGTCGGGCCAGCCCACACCGCCGGCGACTTGATCGTGCACGCGCCCGAGCAGGGCGTGGTCTTCACGGGCGACATCCTGTTCCGGCTGTGTACGCCGCTCGGCTGGGAGGGGACCACCGATCGCTGGATCGCGGCCCTCGAGCGCATCGAGGCCCTCGGCGCCGAGCGGATCGTCCCCGGCCACGGCCCGGTCTGTGGGGACGAAGGGCCCCGAGAGATGCGCGCCTACCTGGTCTATGTGCGGGACGAGGCGCGACGCTTCTTCGAGGCGGAGACCTCCGCGCTCGATGCGGCCAAACGGCTCGACCTCGGTCCCTACGCCGATTGGACCGAGCCCCAGCGTGTCTACGCGATCGTGGAACGGGTCTACCGCGAGCTACGCCATGAGCCCTGGGACGCGCCGATCGACGTCGCGGCGCTGTTCCGAGGCATGGTCGAGGTGGCCCGCCACCGCGGAATCGCCTTCGGGAGCTGACCCCTCCCGAGTCTCCCCCCAATGCGCTCTCGTCGGCCGCCCGGCCCGACACGGCGGATCACCGCTCAAACGGGCGCCCCGACCTTCACGAGAACATAGCCAGGATCAGTGGGGCCGCC
>CAYYUT010000398.1:0-3989 GCA_964474935.1 uncultured Spirochaetales bacterium | reverse complement strand
CGGCCGGCAGCTGCTGGCTCTCACGGCTGGCGCAGGAGCGCAGCGGGATCGCCGTGCCGCCGAACAAGGCGGTGGGGGGCGCGAACGCCTTCCGCCACGCCTCCGGCATCCACCAGGACGGTGTGCTCAAGCTGCGTTCGAATTACGAGCTGATCGACCCGAGCGAGATCGGGCATCCGACCGGGACCGAGATCGTTCTCGGGAAGCTCTCGGGGCGGGCCGGCTTCCGGGCCCGCGCGGAGGCACTGGGCTTCCGCCTGTCGCCGGGCGATCTCGAGCGGGCATTCGATCGCTTCCAGCAGATCGCGGATCGCCAGGCGGTGGTCTCGGACGACGATCTGCGCGCGATCTGCGCATGGGACGAGCGGCGGCGGGTCGGGGCATGAGCGACGCGGGCTCCGTGAACGCCACCACCGGACCGGAGGGCGGTCGGACGCGCCGCCAGCAGCTCGTGGAGCTGCTCGGGCAGGGGACGTTCGGCTTCAGCGAGCTCCGCGAGCGTCTCGGCGTCACCGTGGCCCAGCTCGACGACGACCTCCGGCACGTCGAACGCAGCGTGCGAGGGCGCGGAGCGCGTCTGCGGGTCGAGCCGGCCCGCTGCGGCGACTGCGGGTTCGTGTTCCGGAGACGCGAGCCGCGGCGTTTCCATCCGCCGGGTCGCTGCCCGAGCTGTCGAGGGGAGTTCATCGTCGAGGCGCGCCTTTCGCTCTCCGCCCCCGGACGGAGCGGCTCCGCGAGCTAAGCTCCGCGAGATGGCAGATCTCGGACCCGACGCGATCGTCTGTGGAGGAGGCATCGCCGGTCTCGGCACGGCCCTGGCGCTGGCCCGAAACGGCATGCGGGTACGCGTGATCGAGAGCGACGCGACTCAGCTTCCCGACACGCCCGCCGAAGCCTTCGATTCGTGGCAGCGCCGAGGCGCGCCCCAGGTCCAGCATTCGCATGCATTCCTGGCCCGGCTCCGCGAGCTGCTCCGTGCGCGGGCCCCCGAGGTCCTCACCGAACTGATGCGGGCGGGAGCGGCCGAGATCCGTTTCATGGAGATGCTCCCAGCCACGATCGACGACCCCACACCGAGACCCGGCGACGACCAACTCGTGGCGCTCGCATGCCGCCGCATCACGTTCGAATGGGTGCTCCGCCGACGCGTCCTCGCAGAGCCGAATGTCGAGTTCCAGCAGGGGGCGGTGGTGAAGGGTCTGGTCAGCGAGCCGTCGAGCGGTTCCGGTCCGCCTCGCGTCCGCGGAGTGCATCTCGAGACCCAGGGGCACGACGAGGTGCATACCGCCGACATCGTGATCGATGCCACCGGCCGGCGGTCGCGGGCTCCGCGTTGGCTCGCCGAGATCGGCGCGGCGCCGGTCCCCGAGGAGCGCGAGGACTGCGGCATCTTCTACTGCTCGCGGTTCTATCGACTCCTGCCCGGCGTCGAACCCCCGCGTCAGGAAGGTCCCATCGGTGCCGACCTCGGCTACATGAAGTACGCGGTCTTCCAGGGTGATGCCGGCGTGTTCTCGGTCACCCTGGCGGCGGCTCCCGAGGACGCGCCGATGCGCGCCTTGCTGCGGCCCGGTCCATTCGAGGCCGCGGCCAGGGTCCTGCCGGCGACGCGCGCGTGGGTCGACCCGACGCGCGCCGAGCCGATCAGCCGCGTGACGGGCATGGCGGCGCTCCGCAACGTCAAACGCGACTTCGTGGTCGATGGCTCACCGTTGGCGCTCGGATTCCATGTGGTCGGGGACGGGGCGATCCATACGAATCCGCTCTACGGACGCGGCTGCACGCTCGCCATGGTGCACGCCTACCTGCTCGCCGACGCCATCGCCGACACCCGAGGCGATCCGGTCGCGGCCGCGCTCGCCTTCCACGGGGCGACCGCCCGTGGGATCGTTCCCTGGTATCGGGCGAGCCTCGATCAGGACCGCGAGTCGCGGGTCGTGGCCGAGAGCGAACGATCGGGGGAGTCGGTCTCGCACCCGGCCGCACCGAACGCTCCCGTCGACCCCAAGAAGTTCATGCGCGAGGTGATGCGCGAGGGCCTCTTCCCAGCGCTTCGGACCGACGCCACCGTGCTCCGCGCCTTTCTCCGGAGCTTCAACCTCCTGGACACGCCCGCGACCTTCCTGCGCGACGGCCAGGTGCTCGCCCGCATCGTGGCGGCCTATCAGGATCGGGCCCGGCGCAAGCCCGCCGAGCCCGAGGGTCCGCCCCGCAGCCGAATGCTCGAGCTGCTCGCCGAGGCCGCCTGAAGCGGCCGGCACCCTCCCAGGGACCGACTCCGCCTCGATCTACAGCACTGCCTCGATCAGGTGCGGTCCCGGCTCGGCCAGGGCGCGCTCGAGCGCACGGGCGGCGTCGTCGGCCTCGTCGACACGCACCGCCGGCACACCCATGCCCCGGGCCAGCGACACCCAGTCGAGCGCCGGGTCCGACAGATCGGTGAGCGAGCGAGCGATCTCGCCCGTCGGCGCCTCGCTCCGCGCCAGCTCGAGCTGCAGGATCCGGTAGCTCCGGTTCGAGCAGATCACGCTCACCACGTGCAAGCCCTCCCGGGCCTGCGTCCAGAGCGACTGCAGGGTGTACATGCCGCTGCCGTCGGCCTGCAGGGCAATCACGGGCCGATCGGGACAGGCGACGGCGGCCCCCGTCGCACAGGGCAGTCCCTGCCCGATCGCTCCGCCGGTGAGCGCCAGATAGGTGTGGGGAGGCGCGCCGGCAGCCTGGACGAAATGGGGAAGGCCCGACGTCGCGCCTTCGTCCATCACGATCGCGTGCTCCGGCTGCACGCAGGCGATCGCCGCTCCCAGCGACTGGGGATCGAGACGGCCGGTGGGGCGTGGCCGCTCGCCGAGCTCCGCTCGGGTCGGGTTCTCTCGGCCCGCCCCCAACGCATCGACCAGCGCGGTCAGGCCCGGGGAGGCGTCTTCCCCGGGCAACACCAGGGTGTGTCGATCCGATCCCTCCGGTAGGAGCCGACTCGGAGTCCCTGGATATCCGAAGAAGGTGACGGGCTCGGGGGCGCCCACCAGCACCAGCAGATCGGTGCCCGCGAGCGGCTGGGCGCCCTGCTCGGGGAAGTAGCCGATCCGCTCCACGGGCGGGCGGCCCGCGCCGCGCTCGACCCGGGTCGGGAAGGTCTCGCAGAGGAGGCGGGCTCCGCATGCCGCAGCGACGCGGCCTGCGGCGACGAGCGCTTCGCCCCGCAAGGCAGATCCTGCGAGCAGCAGGGCGGGAGATCCGGCCCCACGCAGGGCCTTCGCGACCGCCGCCACCGCCTCCTCGTCGGGCGCCGGCGGCGGGGGGCGCGGGGTCGGTGCGGCGGCGGCCGGCGCATCGTCCCACTGTGCGTCGGCGGGGAGGATCAAGGTCGCCACGCGCCCCGGAAGTCCTCCTGCCGCGGCGATGGCGCGCGCGAGGTCCGGCGCCACGTCGCCGGCGGCGCGGGACCGGTGCAGCCAACCCGAGACCGGCGACGCCAGCGAGGCGATGTCCGAGGTCAGCGGCGCGTCCGCCGCGAGGTGCCAGCTCGCGTGGTCCCCGACCAGGTTCACCACGGGCGAGCGGGCCCGCCGTGCGTTGTGCAGATTCGCGATGCCGTTGGCGAAGCCCGGCCCCAGATGGAGGAGCGTGAGCGCGGGCGTCTCGCGCATGCGCCCATAGCCGTCGGCCGCCCCCGTGCAGACGCCCTCGAACAGGCCGAGGATCGCGCGCATCCCCGGGACGGCGTCGAGCGCGGCCACCAGCGGCATCTCGGTGGTGCCGGGGTTGGCGAAGCAGACCTCGACGCCGGAGGCGAGCGCCGTCCGGATCAGGGACTCGGCGCCGTTCACGGAACCCCGGTGTCCCCGGTGTCCTGGGACGCCGGGCGACGCCAGCGGTGGCTGCAGTGGCGGCATCGCGTGTCGCGACGGCGACCCAACAGTCGCGCTCCGAGGAGCAGTCCGGCGGCCCGCCGCGCGCTTCGCGACAGCCGGGTCGGCTCGAGCCGG
>CAYYUT010000397.1:0-3993 GCA_964474935.1 uncultured Spirochaetales bacterium | reverse complement strand
GTCGGCGTTCCGGATGTGGCGTGGCTCGATCTCGTGGTGGGGGGCCCCTGAAGCCTTGGCGGCCTCGTGGAACCTCTCGAGGGCCGAGTCGACGATCTCGCGCAGCGCCACGGCCCGCTGGCGGGCCTCCTCGAGAGCAGGCCCGTACTCCGCCTCGCGCTCGCCCAGCCGTCGGCCGAGCTCGGAGAGCCGCCGCTGGAGCTCACGCTCGTCGAAGGAGTAGGCCTGGGATGCCATGGGCCGCAGGGTCGCACAGGAAGTGCCCTCTTGTCGCGCGCGCGTCGGGGAGGGGAGCCCCGAGGCCCGGGCCGTGCGCTCGGCCGTGGCCCGCCGACGACGCGGACGGTCTTCCCGGTCCGGCGCTAGAGCGCCTCGCCGACCGTGGCCAGCGGTGTGGGATCGAGCTCGGCCAGGTGGGCGTCGCGGACGGCCAGGAAATCGGACAGCCGCTCCATGGGAACCGGGTCGGCCGGAGGCGTCCGGACGCTCGCCGGGTTCACGTAGTGGTCGCCGTTCCGGACCCGGAAGTCGACGTGGGGCCCGGTCGAGAGACCGGTGGATCCGACGTAGCCGATCACTTCCTTCTGGGACACCGGCTTGCCGACCTTCATGCCCTTGGCGAAGCGCTGGAGATGGCCGTAGTACGAGATCAGACCGTTCGAGTGGCGCACCTTCACGAGCTTGCCGAAGCCACCGGACCAGCCGGCGAAGGTGACGACCCCTTCGGCCACCGCCCAGACCGGGGTCCCGCTCGGCGCCGCGTAGTCGATCCCGAGGTGGGGGCGACGCACCTTGAGGATCGGGTGATAGCGCGAATGGGTGTACTTCGAGCTGATGCGCGAGTAGCGGAGCGGGGCCCGGAGGAACTGACGCTCCACCGAGCTTCCGTCCGGGCGGTAGTAGCCCGAGCGTCCGGCCTCGGTCTCGAAGTGGATCGCCGTGTGCACCCCGGCCGCACCGCGGTACTGGGCGGCCAGGATCACGCCCGGCTTGACGTAGACCTCCTGCCCACCCTCCCGGCGGTAGAGCCGCTCGTAGAGCACTCGGAACTCGTCGCCGGGCCGCACCTCGCGCGAGAAGTCGAGATCCCAGGCAAAGATGTCGGCGAAGTCGCGGGCGAGCTGGGGGCTCTCGCCGAGCGCCTGCACCGAGTCGTAGAGCGAGGTCGTGACGACCCCGGCGAGCCGGGTCTGACGCCGTTCGAGCGGCTCCTCGCGACGCTCGGCGACGTACCCGTCCCCCATGCGGTACACGCGGTAGCCCTGGTCGGGCGACACCTGGTAGTCGAATTCGATCAGGGTGCCGTCGCGAAGGAGCGAGATCCGATAGCGGTCGCCGGGCTGGGCGTAGCGGAAGTCGAAGTAGGGACGCAGCTCGCGCGCCACCCGATGCACCGTCGAGGGTGAGATGCCGCGATTCGTGAGCGTCGTGTGGAGCGACTCACCGTATTCGAGCGAGCCCGACTCGATGCGCAGATGCGGGGGCGGACCCGGCGGACCGAGCGGCTCGCCCGCTGCGTCCGCTCCCGATCCGATGCGGCCAGCCTCGCGCGCCGCCGTCGACACCGCGCGACTCCCCGACGAGCTCGCGTCGGCAGGGGCACCGGCGGCGACGTCGCTCGTCGGTTCCCCGTCGGCCAGCCCCGAACCGGTGGGAGCGGTGCGCAGGAGTGCCGCCGTCAGCCCGGCCCCGAGCAGGAATGCGGCGACGGCCGCCACCAGCGTGATGGCGAACGGCGATTGGACCAGGCTTCGAACGGAGGACGATCGTCCATCTCGGGATCGCATGCTCGTGTGCCCCTGGGTGACGCAAGGCCGCGTAACGTAGACACCGCCCGGCAAGAACGCACGCTAAAGTACGCCGGCTCACACGGAAAGTTCACCCCCGGGGAAGGTCTGATCGCCGGCCGAATGCCAGCCGGAGGTCCTCGGGCTCCGCGAGCTTTGCCGATCGCTGCCGTCGTTCGACGGTCTCGGGCGGGTCGGACCCGGAGGCTGGACGCCGCCGGTGCCCGACCGGTCAGACAGGGATGTCGCCACGCATGCGAGACTCAAGGGTACGACATACCGGTGTGAATGCACCCCGATCCAAGCTCGCCGAACCACGCCGTGGGCGGGTGGCCGCGCGGGGGAGGACCGACCGCTGTTCCCCGAGGGGAGCGCGCTGGCGCCACCTGGCCGTGGGTACCCTGCTCCTGACGCTCTCCTGCGCGTCGCCGGCCGGTGCCATCTGGCCCTTCGACCGTGGGCGCCTGCCCGACCTCGAGGCCGACCGGGGTCGGGCCGCCGCCGAGATCCTGGCCGAATCCATCCGCCTCTCGACCGTGAACCCGCCCGGCGACGAGCGCGCCCTCGCCCGCTACTTCGTCGATCACCTCAAAGAGGGCGGCGTCGAGGCCCGGGTGATCGACACCCCCGACGGCGACGGGCGGGGCCGACGGGCCGCCGCCTGGGCACGCGTGAAGGGGGACGGCTCGAAACGCCCCATCGTGCTGCTCTCACATCTCGACGTGGTGCCTGCGTCGCCCTCGGGCTGGGCGGTCGATCCCTTCGAGGGTGTGATCGTGGGCGGCTTCGTGATCGGACGCGGGGCTCTCGACGCCAAGGGCGTCGCCGTGGTGCACCTGCTCACCTTGCTCGAGCTGGCGCGCCGCGAGCAACCCCTCGCCCGCGACGTGATCTTCCTGGCGACCCCCGACGAGGAGTCGGGCGGTCGCTACGGCTCGGCCTATCTGGTGCGGGAGCGGCGCAGCCTTCTCTACGACGCGGAGTACCTGCTCACCGAGGGAGGTGGGATCGCCGTGGGCGAGGCGGGGAGCCTGCCGATCTGGGGCGTCACGGTCACCGAGAAGGCGCCCTGCTGGATGAAGGTCACTGCGACGGGGCCCGGCGGGCACGGCTCGGCGGCGCCGCGGGTGACGGCCGTGACGCGGCTCCTCGACGCGCTCGCCCGGGTACGCGACCACCGCACCGAGATCCGCGTCGTGCCCGAGGTGCAGCGGATGTTCGCGGCGCTTGCACACCTGGCGCCCGCCGCCGACCGGGAGGGGCTGGCCGATCTCTCGGCCGCCCTCGAGAACGACCCGGCCTTCCGCGCCCGCTTCCTCGACATCCCCGGCCGCAACGCCCTGGTCCGGAACACCCTGGCGATCAGCGTGCTCCAGGGAGCCCCGCTCACCAACGTGATCCCGGGCGAGGCCTCGGCCCACCTCGACGCGCGCCTCCTCCCGGGCGAGCACTGCGCCGACTTCGTGGCCGAGGTGCGACGGGTGATCGGGGATCCCGAGGTGACGGTCGAGCCGCTCCTCTCGTTCACGACGAGCAGCTCCCCGATCCATACGCCGCTCTTCCGGGCGATCGAATCCGTGGCGGCCGAGATCGATCCAGGCGCTCCCGTGGTCCCGCGGGTGATCGCCGGATTCACCGATGCCCACTACTACCGCGATCTCGGAATCGTGGCTTATGGCTTCGTGCCCCGCTGGCTTCCGCCGAGCGAGACGCGCGGCATCCACGGGCCGAACGAGCGGATCTCGACCGAGAATCTCGACCGGGGGGTGGGAGCGCTCGCCCGGATCCTCGAGACCCTCGATCCTCTCGACTGACCGCGCCGCGGGCCCATGGATGGCGCGCGCCCGACCGCGCGGGGTGTGCCACGGCTGGGGCGAGGGCGTGGCGCACGGAATGGAGGGCGCCCCCGCGCCCGGCTCGACCACGCCCCTCGGCGCGCCCGACGCTGAGTACGACACGCCCTCGCCCCAGCCGTACGCGTCCGCGGCTACGCCTGGCGGAGCTCCTGCACCGCGCGATGGATCAGATCGAAGAGCGGCTCCACGTCCTCGATCTCGAGACACGAGAAAGCGACGCGCAGATCGTGGGGACCCGTCGCGATCACCCCCGTCTGGTACTCGTCGAGCAGCCGCAGGCGCCCCTCCTCGGCCATCCCCCCCGCCCGCGCGAGCCACATGAACTAGCCGCTGTTGAACGGCTAGACCGC
>CAYYUT010000396.1:0-4004 GCA_964474935.1 uncultured Spirochaetales bacterium | reverse complement strand
CATCGCCCACGACGGGCGCAAGCCGATCCCGGCCATCGTGCGCCGGCCAGCGGCGGGCCCGACGATGGAGGAGCTCGCATGACCGACCGGGACCGTCTCCACCGCAAGGTGCACCAGAGCGAGAGCGAGGCCGAGGATCGGGGACGACTCCGATCGCTGCTCGCCGAGTCGCCGGTCCCCGAGGAGCAGCTGCTCGAGAACCTGGGCCTCTATCTCGAGTCGAAGAATCTGGCCCGGATCCTGTTCATGGACGCCCTCTACCGCCAGATCCTCGACGTGCAGGGCGTCGTCTTCGAGTTCGGTTGCCGCTTCGGCCAGAATCTGGCGCTCTTCTCGGCGCTCCGAGGCATCTACGAGCCCTTCAACCGCCACCGGCGGATCGTCGGCTTCGACACCTTCGAGGGTTTTCCCTCGATTGCCAGCCAGGACGGCTCGTCGAGCATGATGCGCCCGGGTCAGCTCGCCACTCCCGAAGGCTACCCGGCGCATCTCGGAGCGGTGCTCGCCTGCCACGAACGCCTAAATCCGCTGGGCCACATCGAGAAGTTCGAGCTGCGTCGTGGCGACGCGGTCCTCGAGCTTCCCAAGTACCTGAGCGAGCGCCCCGAGACGATCGTGGCGCTCGCCTACTTCGATCTCGATCTCTACGAGCCCACGCGGCAGTGCCTGGAGGCCCTGCGACCCCGCCTCACCCGTGGGAGCGTGCTCGGCTTCGACGAGCTCAACGATCCGGACTCGCCCGGCGAGACCCAGGCACTGATGGAGACTTTCGGGCTCGGGAACGTGCGGCTCCGGCGCCATCCCACCGCTTCGCGGGTGTCCTACTTCGTGGTCGAGTAAGGGGCGGCTCGGGGCGCGTCGACGGGGAGCAGGCCACCGGCCGCGGCACGGGCCAGGGGCTCGAGCTTCTCGAGGCGCTCCCGTTCGATCCGGAGCGGCTCGAAGTCGAAGCCGTACTCGTCGTGGACGCAGAAGTTGACGATCAGGATCCCGCGATCGTCGGAGATCGGCTTCCGGCCGCGATGGAAGCCGGTGGCCTCCGCGAGGATCACGTCGCCCGCCCTTCCCGGGATGCGGCGCATCCCGCCGTCGCCGTAGTGGCGACGCAGCTCTTCCTCGTCGAAGCGGTGACGCGTGCTCCAGCCTTCGAAGCGCTCTCGGTGGCTCCTCGAGACGTATTCGAAGGGGCCGCCGTCGGCCGACACGTCCTGGAGGTAGATCAGCGCCTTGAAGATGCGGAACGAGCCCGAGTCGGCGTGGAAGAGCTGGGTGTCGGTCGGCGGCACATCGTTCGCGAACGATGCGCGCAGCTTGGCGAAGGTCAGCTTGGGTACGCATTCGAAGTAGGCGACGGCGCGCTCCAGGATCTCGCGGTGGAGCGCGAGATCGAGCGCGCCCTCGACCCGGACGAGCGGGTCGGCGATCGCCAGCCCGTTGCTTCGCTCGCGGACGGCGCTCAGCCCGGCGGCGAGCACCGCATCGGAGACCATGATGGTGGCGCTGCGGAGATCCCTCCGTTCCGCGAGCTCGGCCCGATGGTCTCGCACCGGGGCCCAGCCAATCCGCTGCTCGAGGCAGCGGTCGAGGGCTTGCCCGAGAGCGATCACCTCGCCACGGGGCAGCAGCTCGGGGAGGACGAGGACACCGTCCCGGCGGAGCTCCGCGATCTCGTCCTGGTGCCGAAGCGCGATCTCGAGGATCTGGGGGGCGAGCGCCGCGTAGCGTCGGATGCGCTCGGCCTTCGCTTCCAGGAATCGGCGCGCGTCGGCGTCGGAGAAGGTGTAGGCCGTGATCACGCTTCGGGATCTCCCGGTCGAGCGGCCGACGAGCCTGGCTCCCAGTCCGCGCGACAGAGCATCCGTTCGGGCAGCTCCGCACCGGCGAGGCCCCACCGCGGACCGTTGAGCAGCCTTCGCCCCCGCTTCGCGAGGAGTCGGCGGCAGGTACGGAGGTAGTCGTGATAGGACGGGAGGCGCACGCCCTCCATTCCGCGCCGCTCCCGGTAGACGGGTCGGAGCATGGTCTGGACACGATCCTCGAGCGGTGGCGCGAGGATCGCCGGGAGGCGCCGGATGCGGTCTCGGACGCCCTGCCACCACTCGCGCTCGATCGTACGGACGCTGTTCACGTAGCGGTTCGGGTGGGAGATCTTGTAGAGGCAGAGCGGCCCCTCGAGGGCGATCTCGCGGCCGCCGACCGCCCGGAGGACGTACTGCGTGAGGCTGTCGGCATCCATCGAGGCCACGTTCGGAGCTTCGTAGAAGCCTCGGGCACGGTGCCACAGCTCGCGACTCGCGAGGGTGAAGTCGCCGGAGGCGTTCGTGTGGAGGGCGGGGAGCCGACTGTCGTCGGGTACTCCCAGCCGGACGAATCGATGTTGCACCTGGTCGGCGCAGCGTTCGAGGAACTCTTCGAGGGGCACGCCGTCGCGGTGATCGAATACCTCGGAGGCGACGTCGCAACGGTCGCAGCGATACACGGCGTCGGACTCGAGCGTCTGTTTGGCCAGGAACGCGACGAGGGCTTCCGAGTAGAAGACGTCGCTCGAGCGGGACGCCACGAATCGCCCGCGAGCACGACGGATGGCGATGTTGAAGGCGACCGCTCCCTGCACCGGACGCTTGTCCCAGTGCCGGTAGCGTCGATGGTGCGCGGGCTCGGTCTCGATGAGCCGGATGCTGAGCTGAGCGCTCGAGGATGGGAGGCGCAGAGCTTCGCGAAAGCGAGGTCGTTCGGGCGGCGGGTTCCATTCCACGAGCACCAGCTCCGAGGGGAGGGCGTGCCGCTCGGTCTGGTCGAGCAGGCTCTCGATCGATGCCTGGATCCGGGGAAGATACGGCTGGCCGATGTGGTCGTCGTTGCGGGAGTACACCACGAAGGTGAGATACGGCTGCGATCCGGCGCTCACGCGTCGACGGGCTCGACCGTTCCAGAACGACGAGCCCGCTCCGAGCGGTGCGCGAGCCGCTCCGACGGGACGCGGGGGCGCCCGTGCCGCCCGCCGTACTCCTCCTCGACCACGTAGTCGAAGATGGCGACCGTCCGGTCCCGTTCGCGAGCTCGGGATTCGCGGTGGAATCCCTTGGTGTCCACCCAGAAGGCGTCACCGGCCGAGCCGGGCCATTCGCGCACCTCGGCTTTGGCGTACTGCGCGAGGATCTCGTCGTCTTCGAACAGCACCTTCCGATCCCAGCCTTCGAAGCGCTGGCGGTGACTGCCCTCGACATAGGTGAACGGGCCGCCGCCCAGGTCGACGTCGTTCAGGTAGACGAGGATCTTGACGATGCGATCAGCGTTGTCGTCGACGTGGAAGAAGTTCGTGTCGAAGCAGGGCAGGCCGTTCGCGAAGCTCCGCTTGACCTTCACGTATCCGAGACGGGCCGCCCCGCCGAGGTAGGCGGAGGTGGCTTCGAGCAGAGGCTCGCGGAGTCCCCAGTCCAGGAGCTCGGGCACCGCGCGGAGCGGGTCGCGCAGGGTCACGAGGTTGCAGCGGTCCCGGTACGCGTCCGGCCCGCGCGCGAGATCCGCTTCCGGGATCTTGAACTGCGACATGTCGATACCCCGCGCACGGCGCTCGTCGGCGTAGGAGCAGAGCAGGTCGCTCGGCAGGCGGGACAGATCCGTGGGCCGATTCAGACCCTTCCCGGTCGCGAGGACGGCATCGATCCGAGCCAGGGCCCGGCCGGCGGCGGCCCGCTCGACGAAGCCGCGCACGGCGACGATCCCGTCGGCCTCGAGCCGCGCCACACGCTCCGGATCCCAGGCTTCGATCACGACGCGTGAACATGCCGGCTCGCGCTGCGGGCCGCAAGCAGATCCGTCTCGGTTTCGTCTATGCTGGTGCGACCCGCATGTCGACGTTCGAGCGGCTCCAGCGCTTCGTGTCGAGAGGGCGCACCCCGCGCGCGCCCGATCTCCCGACGCCCGACCCCGATGCGGGACGAGCCCCCGATACCTACGTCGACACGGTGATCGACCTGCTCGACCAGCCCGAGCGCCGCAAG
>CAYYUT010000395.1:0-4015 GCA_964474935.1 uncultured Spirochaetales bacterium | reverse complement strand
GGTGTGCCTGCTCTTCGGGCCGTCGGCGGCGGGGGGCGCCTACATCCCGGCCTTCTGCGACGTGGTCTTCATGGTGGAAGGGAACGCGAGCATGTATCTCGGCTCGCCCCGGATGGCTGAGATGGTGATCGGGCAGAAGGTGTCGCTCGAGGAGATGGGCGGCGCGCGCATGCACTGCCGCGTCTCGGGCTGCGGCGATCTGCTCGCCGCGAACGAGGAGGAGGCCATCGAGGCGGCGCGTCGCTACCTGGGCTACTTCCCGAGCGCCTGTGGCGAGGTGCTCCCCACCCGCGACGCGGCGGCGCCGAGCATCGCCTGCGGCGATCTCGAGGCGGTGATCCCCGAGCACGAGAACCGGCCCTTCGACATGCGCGCCGTGGTCGATCGGCTGGTCGACGCGGACAGCTTCTTCGAGCTGAAGGCCCTGTTCGCGGGCGAGATCCTGACCGGGCTCGCGCGCATCGACGGAGTCCCGGTCGGAATCGTCGCGAACCAGCCGAAGGTGAAGGGCGGGGTGCTCTTCGTCGACTCGGCCGACAAGGCGGCCCGCTTCATCGGACTGTGCGACGCCTTCGGTCTCCCGCTGCTCTATCTGGCCGACGTGCCGGGCTTCATGATCGGGAGCCAGGTGGAGCGGCAGGGGATCATCCGGGCCGGAGCCAAGATGATCCAGGCGATGGCCGAGGCGACCGTGCCGACCCTGTCCGTGATCGTCCGCAAGGCCTACGGGGCCGGCCTCTACGCCATGTGCGGTCCTGGCTTCTCGCCCGACGTCTGTCTGGCGTTGCCTTCCGCGATGATCGCGGTGATGGGACCCGAGGCCGCGGTGAATGCCGTCTACTACAACAAGCTGCAGGCCGCGCCCGAGTCGGAGCGCGCCGCCCTGGTGGAGACCCTCCGCCAGGAGTACCGGCGAGACGTCGACATCGAGCGGCTCGCCAGCGAGCTCGTGATCGACGCGATCGTGCCGCCCGCCGATCTGCGCGACGAGCTGGCGGCACGGCTGGCCACGGCCCAGCAGGGCCGCCGCGAGCGGCCGGCCAAACGGCGCAGCGTGGTGCCCATGTAGCGGCGCGGGCGCCCGGCCGAACGGCGCAGCGTGGTGCCCATGTAGCGGCCGGGGCGGCCGGCCAGACGGCGCAGCGTGGTGCCCTGTCGCCGCCCCGCCGGCCTGCGGACGCCGAGGCGATCCGGGCCGAGAGGGCTGCGTGCAGGGCCAGGGCAGCCGCGCGCCAGTTGACGTAAACTGGCGAACCGGAATGAGGAGAGGCCGTGACGATCGGAATCGGCGAGATCTGTGTCAGAACCGGCCTGTCGGCCCGCACGGTCCGCTACTACGAGGAGCTGGGGCTGCTGCCGAGCATCCGGCGCCGGCGCGGCCGACGGCGGGTCTACGGTTCCGACGAGCTCGAACGGCTCCGCTTCATCCAGAGGCTCAAGGCGCTCGGACTCTCGCTCGCCGAGATCAAGGAGCTCGCCTCGGTGCACGCGCTCGAAGGCTCGACGGCGGCCATGTTGGAACGGCTCGACGAGCTCCTCGAGCAGCATCTCGGCGAGCTCGACGCCCGCATCGGCGAGCTGGTGGGCCTGCGCGACGAGATCGAGAAGTATCGTGCGCACGCCGCTGCGCGGCTCGGGGCGAGCGCCCTGCGCCGGGCCGGGGGCGCACGATGAGCGAGGCCGCCGCGCAGGTCGAGCCGCTGCATCGGCCGCCCTCACGCGTCCGGGTGGTGACCGCTGCTTCGCTCTTCGACGGCCACGACGCGGCCATCAACATCATGCGGAGGATCCTGCAACAGCAGGGAGCCGAGGTGGTCCATCTCGGCCACGACCGATCGGTCGACGAGATCGTCGAAGCGGCGATCGAGGAGGATGCGCACGCCGTCGCGATCTCGTCCTACCAGGGCGGTCACGAGGAGTTCTTCCGTTTCCTGGTGGATCGCCTGCGCGAGCGAGGTGCCGCGCACGTCCGGGTCTACGGCGGCGGGGGTGGCACGATCACCGACGCCGAGGCGCGCGCCCTCGAGGCCTATGGTGTCTCGAAGATCTTCCGTCCCGAGGACGGGCGACGGCTCGGTCTCGAGGGAATGATCCGGGTGATCCTGGACGAGTGTCGCCGCCGCACCATCGAGCGCCCTGGCGACGAGATCGACCGCCTCGCCCCCGACGACCCGGTGGCCGTCGCGCGTCTCATCACCTGGCTGGAGGAGGAGGGAGCCGACCGATCCCCCGAGACCGAGGCGGTGCGGGCCCGTCTGGCTGCGCGGCGCCCGCGCGACCCGGCGCCGGTGATCGGCTTCACCGGGACCGGCGGAGCCGGCAAGTCGAGCGTCGTGGACGAAGTGGTGCGGCGTTTCCGTCGCGATCATCCGGGGCGCACGCTCGCCGTCCTCTCGGTGGATCCGACCCGCCGGCGTTCCGGAGGGGCGCTCCTCGGCGACCGGATCCGGATGAATGCGATCCAGGGGCCCGGGGTCTACGTGCGCTCGCTCGCCACGCGCCAGGCCCATCTCGCGTTGTCGGCGGCGGTGCGCGACGCGCTCTCGGTGCTCCAGGCGGCCGACTTCGACCTCGTGGTGATCGAGACGGCGGGCATCGGGCAGAGCGACTCCGAGATCACCGATCTCGCCGACCTGTCGGTCTACGTGATGACTCCCGAGTACGGGGCTCCCTCCCAGCTCGAGAAGATCGACATGCTCGACCTGGCCGACGTGGTCGTGCTGAACAAGTGCGACCGATCGGGCGCCGAGGACGCCCTGCGCGACGTCCGGAAGCAGTGGCGCCGGAACCGACTTCGCTTCGAGGGTGCCGACGATACGCTGCCGGTCTTCGACACCGTGGCGCGTCGCTGGACCGATCCCGGCCTCGAACGTCTCTATCGGCATCTGCTGGGCCGCGTGGCCGACGCCGACCCGAGCCTCGCGCCGCGCGCGTCGTCCCCGACAGGCGATGCTTCGCCCGACGTGCTGATTCCGCCCGCCCGCTCCCGCCATCTCGCCGAGATCGCCGAGAGCGTGCGCGCCTACCATGCCGAGAGCGAGGCCGAGGCCGATCGCGCGGGCCTCGCCGGGGCGCTGGCTCGCAGCATCGAGGCGCTCCAGGGCGAGTCCGGCCACGAGTCGGCGCTCGCCGCGCTCCGCGAGCGGCACGAGGCGGCGAGCGCGGCAATGGCCCCGGAGCTGCGCGCGGCGCTCGAGGCGTGGCCCGAGACGCGCGCTCGGTACCAGGCCCTGGAGCAGACCTACCAGGTGCGCGAGCGCGAGATCGCCGTCGAGAACCATGCGACGACACTGGCCGACACCCGCGTTCCGCGCGTCGCGGTTCCGCGCGGCGACGAGCCCGGGGCGCTCGCGCGCTATCTCCGGCTCGAGAACCTCCCCGGACGCTTCCCCTTCACGGCGGGCGTCTTCCCCTTCAAGCGGCGCGACGAGGACCCGACGCGGATGTTCGCCGGCGAGGGTACGCCCGAACGCACCAACCGTCGTTTCCACTATCTCGCGAGCGGGCATGGCGCGGCGCGCCTGTCCACCGCCTTCGACAGCGTGACGCTCTACGGCCGCGATCCGGCCGAGCGACCCGACGTCTACGGCAAGGTCGGCAACTCCGGCGTCTCGGTCTGCACCCTCGACGACGCCAAGAAGCTCTACTCGGGCTTCGACCTGCTGGCCCCGAGCACCTCGGTGTCGATGACGATCAACGGCCCCGCGCCCATGCTGCTGGCCTTCTTCCTGAGCGCGGCGATCGACCAGGCGGTCGAGCTCCACCTCCGCGAGACGAGCCGCCTCGAGGGCGTCCGCGCGCGTCACGCCGACCTGCCGAGCTACGAAGGATCGCTTCCGAGCGGCCACTCGGGTCTCGGGCTCGGCCTGCTCGGGATCCCGGGCTCGCGGGCCGTCGAGCCGGACACCTATGCGCGCATCCGGGCCGACGTACTCCGCACCGTGCGCGGCACCGTTCAGGCCGACATCCTCAAGGAGGCCCAGGCCCAGAACACCTGCATCTTCGCGACCGAGTT